>JBATDL010000323.1:0-2838 GCA_049663445.1 Candidatus Competibacter sp. | reverse complement strand
GGCGTTGAGCACATACAGGTAGGCGTAATTGCCGACATAGGTTTCATCCTGGCTTCCATCCGGCGAATAGATCGCGATCACCATGAGAAAGGTGGACGATTTGGTCTGAACCTGCACCCCTTGTTTGGACACTGCCTCCGGCAACTGTGGCAAGGCCAGGCTCACCTGATTTTGCACGTTGACCTGGGCGATGTCGGGATCGGTGCCGATGTCGAAAAACGCGTTTAGAGTCATGTTGCCAGTCGAGGAGCTGGACGAATACATGTACATCAAATTGTCCACGCTGTTGACCTGCTGCTCGATGGGCGCGGCCACGCTTTGCGAGACCACATCGGCGCTGGCGCCGGGATAGGTGGCGCTCACCGTCACTTGCACCGGCGTGATGTTGGGATACTGGGCAATCGACAACACACCCATCGCCGACAGCCCGGCCAGGGTCAGAATGATGGAAATGACTGCGGCGAATACGGGTCGGTCAATAAAGAAATGGGAAATCATCGGGCGCCCTCTCAGGGTTTGAGCGGCGTAGCGCTGGGCACTTTCGCTGGCTCGGGCTCGGGCGCCGCCGCCGGACGAATCTGCACCGATGCGCCCGGTTTCAGGCGCACCGCGCCGTCCACCACTACCCGGTCGCCGGCTTGCAGGCCGGAATTGACGATCCACTGATCGCCGTACCAGTCGCCGACCTGAATCGGCTTGGGCTGCGCGGTGTTATCCGGGCCGACCACGAACACGAACTTGCCGTTCGGCCCCTGCATCACGGCGACTTGCGGCACCATGATGGCGTTGGGGCGAACCGCGCCCTTGAGCCGCACCCGCACGAACTGACCGGGGCTCAATTGATTGTCCGGGTTGGGCACCACGGCGCGGACGTTGTAGGTGCCGGTTTGCGCGTTGATCACCGGGTCCACGAAGGTGATCTGGCCTTTCTGGGGATAAGCGGAGCCATCGGCCAGGATCAGCTCCACTTGAATCTTGTTTAGCCCCGGCCTATTGAGTTGTCCCGCTTCCTGCTGAGCCCGGATTTTCAGGACTTCGTTTTCACCCAATCCAAAGTTAACCCACATCGGATCGATCTGGACGATGGTGGTCAACTGGGCGTTTTTACCGGCTGGCGTAATCAGGGCGCCCTCGCGGAAATTGGCGCTGCTGGACAGGCCGTTCAGCGGCGACTTGATGGTGGTGTAGCCCAGATTCAATTGCGCTGTCTCCACCTGCGCCTTGGCGGCCTGCACCTGCGCCTCGGAGGCCAGAACGTTGGCGATAGAGTTATCCAGATCCTGCTGGCTGACCGCGTTCTGCTTGGCCAGCGGTTTAACTCGGGCCAGGATCTGGCGGGCGCGGGTTAGCAGCGCCTCCTGCTGCGCCAGGTTGGCCTTGGCGCTGGCCAGCGCGGCCTGAAATTGCTTGGGGTCAAGCTGGAACAGCAGTTGCCCGGTTTTGACCAGGCTGCCCTCGACGTAGGCGATCTTGTCGAGATAGCCCTCGACCCGGGCGTTGATTTCCACTTGCCGGGAACTGGCGGTTTTGCCCGTGAATTCAAAAGTCGCCGGGGTGGTTTCCGGTTTGATCTCGACCACGCTGACCGGAGTCGGCGGGCGGGCCTGACCAGCGGGTTGTTGGGCCAGCGCGAGCGTCGGTCCGACGCTCAGCAGGATCGCCAGCAATGCGCCGGTGCTTGGCCGGAGCTGGAATCGAGGCATGAGTTTATGACCAGAGCGTAAATCTTGCACGAGACGGGACTCCTGCTTGATGAATAGGGATACAATTGAACGGATTTTGAATCAAAGGATTGTCCTCGAAAACCGCTCACCTTCGGCGAGATTATACGCCACCTGCACGATGACGTTGCGGCGATTCAAGCTTCGACCACCATGGGATGGCTTGCCCATCAAAGCGCAATCTGTTTTCTCTCTAATCCCATTCTCTAATCCCATAAGGATGATGCCGTCCATAAGGGCATTGATCCAACCGAATTGAAGGCACTGGAGCCCACTTATCCGCGACCAATAATGCGCCGCTCAAGCATTCGGGATTCATGGACAGTTCACATTATTATTGTTAGCCTTTTTAAGCTTCATCAACCCGTCGTCAGGATGAATGATCATGAAAAAACAACAGGCTTTGTTAATTTCCATGCTGGGTTGCGCGCTGGCAGCCCCGGTCTGGGCGGCGGAACCGCCGAAAACCGAAAAAGCCGGCGAAGAACTCCGGGCGGTGCTGCACCAGCACCATGAAGCCCTGAACAAGCAGGATCTCAAGGCGTTGCTGGCGCTCTACGCCGACAGCCCCGACGTGGCGGTGATGGGCACCGGCCCCGGCGAATTCTGGAAGGGCAAGGCGGCGGTGGAAAATACCTACCAACATTACTTCGAGACCTTCAAGGCCGGCTCGCTGAGCAACGAGTGTCCGGAAACCACCGGGGTTGAAGAGGGTAACAGCGCTTGGCTGATGGCCTCCTGCATCATGAAAGATACTGATCCGGCCGGTCAGCCGCGCGAGTTCGGACTCAACATCTCGGCGGTTCTGAAGAAAGAGAAGGCCGGCTGGCGGTTTCAAGCCTTGCATTTCTCCAACCTGGTGGGTGAAGAAGGGTCGCCACCGGAAGGCGCAGCGACGGCGGTGCCGGCTCCGGAAGTCGCCCCAAAGAAAGCTGAGTGAGCGGAGAATCGTCATGACCGATCGATCTGAGATAATTCACTCCAAACCGACTGACGCTCCAGTTGCCGAAGAGCGGCGGCGGTTTTTGCGCGGTTTGGGCAAGTGGTCGCAGGCGGTGATCGGCGGCGTGCTGCTGGGCGGCGCGTTGCTTGAATCCAAGCCGGCCAACGCCTGGGC
>JBATDL010000322.1:0-2314 GCA_049663445.1 Candidatus Competibacter sp. | reverse complement strand
CAAGTGAACCTTCAGCTCATGAACCGTATGTGAACCTTTGCGATAAGATCTCATGGCAAACCATACACTAAAAGTTTTGGACTAAAGTCCATAGTTTTTACTAGCAAACTGAGACAATAAACAAATTTTTGTCATTATGGCTGACGTTTCTCCATTGGGTCACCATCACATCAAGACTCAGTCGCTGCCATCGTTGCCAATGGGTCATCGCGATCCGGCTCGTCCGCGCCCCGAATTAACGCCAGATTGCGGGGATTAGCGAGTTCGTAGCGTTGTCCCACCGGGAAGAGATCGCCATCCAGGCTGATTGGAATCCGGTCGCGGAAGGCGTGGATCACCGTGTCGAACATGGATTGTTCAAATTTGACGCCGACATGGCGTGGGCGATTGTCGATCAGCAGTCGCAGAGTGGCGCGGCCATCGAACTGGTCGGGTTCGCGATCCAGGCGGATCACCCAGCCGGTCAGCGCGCAATCCAGGCGCGGTTCGTTGCGCCGGAACTCGCGGGCGGCTTCTTCAAGTAAGCGCCCCGTTTCTCGGCTGAAGAAACGCCGGAAATTGGGGCGTCCGGCCGGTCGAACGCGCGCCCAACCGAGTTCGAGTCGGATGCCGTGGCATTGTTGCGCCAACCGTGCCACGGCTTCGCAGAGGTTGGCGCTGATCCCTTGGGGCACTCGGGTTTCGAACGCCGCGAAATCGTCGCTGGCGGCGGCGTCGTTCGCGGCCTGTTCCAGGGCATCGAGAGCTTCGGCCAGACGGTGGGTCACTTGCCGGGCGAAAGGTTCATCTTCCAACAGGGATTGTTGGGCATGACGGCGCAAGACTGGGGTCACGGGCGAGAGCAGGGTGATGACATAGCTACCGACTTCGCTTGGGCCGAGCCGGACCGTTTCCAAATAGTGTACGGCTTCGGTGACTTTGCCGGCGTGGTAGGACGGCCGGGGCTGGACTGCCGCGCAGGCCGCCGCGAGCAGCAGGTTTTCAGCTTCTTGATGCAACAGGACGCCCTCTCGAATCGCAATCGTGCCGTCGGTCGCGGCGTGGGGAGCCGCCACGCGCAGCACGTCAGCGCCAGCGGCGAGCAGGTCGCGATAGATCAGCAGTTCGGATCGGTTCTCGATTTGGGCCAGGGTACGCAGTGCTTCGGCCATGCGTTCGGCGTAATCGGCCACGTCTTCCCGGCTGGGCAGCAGAATTTCCCAGGTACGGTTAGCGGCGTCCTGCTGGGTGTGGACGGTAGCTTTGTTGCCGATACGGCCGGCTTCAGTCCATTGCTGGCCCGCTAGGTAGGCGCGAACATCCAGGTGGGAAAGGTGCTGGAAGAGCGCCGGATCGCGGATTTGGACGTTCATAATGGCTCCCCTCGTTCCGCGCGCGTCATCAGGGCGTGGAGTGCTTCGCTGTCGAACCGCTGGTGGCGCGGCAGGTGGGCGGACACGGTGGTGGTGTTTTCAGTATCGGGTTGGCCCGCCAGCGATAACCAGTAGCCACAGTGGCGCAGGCAAAGTTGCTCTTCGGAATGGTGCAACCAGTCGCCTTGCTGTTCAGGCATCAGGACCACAATCAGCAGGCGGGGAACGATCACGTCGGCCCGCAGATCATTGTAGTTCTTGATCGACAGCGGGAAAGCCAAGTGGTGTTCCTGAAGCAGTTCGCGCGAACTGGCCTTGGCCTGAAACTCAATGCGGGGTCGCCGCCCGGCTTGCCCGATCAGAATGCCGTCTACGCTGTCGTCATCCACCACGGGTTCGCAAACCTGATAGCCGGCACGGGCCGCAATGGCACCGATGTATGCCAGCGAGAAACGGGCTTTACATTGGTTGAGTTCCATGCGTACTTCCTATGCCGGTTACGATGCTGGCTCTGTTGGGTCAAGGCTAGCGCCACCACCGGTAATCAATCCCGCCCTTCGATAATCCGAATCACGTCCAACCCTTGCAGGTCGGCCAGCATTCCGCTGATCGGGTGGTTGAGGTCGAAGATGCGTTGCGCCAGTTCGGCGGCGGCAGTGGCCAAGGCTTCGCCATCGAGCATTGTACAGGACAAAAATAACTTACTGAAAATTAAGATAAAAAATAACAGCTATTTTTGAGGGTAGTAGGATCGCGAGGTTGCTGCTATCATAACTAATTGATTGATAACATTAATTATAAAACAGGCAAGGTTAATTCCGTGAATTCCCCTTTTTTAATACCCGGCACTTTGCAGAAATGCTTCATCATCATTTTCACTGGAACCGAGCGCGTATCTCTTGCATTGTCTATTTAATTATCGGAATCATCCAGATGGGAACGGTCAATCTCGCAAAGATTGC
>JBATDL010000321.1:0-4955 GCA_049663445.1 Candidatus Competibacter sp. | reverse complement strand
ACTTTGTCCTTGATCGCGCCGCTCAGGCTACGGTCGATGAACAGATCGGGATCGAGATGGCGCTCCCAGTAATCCCACAATCGCCAGGCGTAGGTTTCCAGCGGCGGCACGGCGATGTCGGTGCCCTGGAGTGCCTTGAGCGTTTCGCGGCAGTCGAAGCGGGTGGGGTAGTTAATCAGGTCCATGACGTCCGGTGGAATACCGAGATCCTTGAAGATCTGGTCCTTGATGCGTTGCGCCGGTTTGAGGTGAGCCAGCCCAGCCTTGATGATGTCGGGCACGAAGGCGAACATCAGTGCGTTGAAGCGCAGGCTCATTTCCGGGGCATGGGCGGCGTGGGCGAACAGGTTGAGGATGTCACCAACCCGGTGCGGGTTGGGGTCCACCAGATGGAAGCACTGGCCGTCCAGTCCGGGTTGGTGGGCAATGTGATCCATGGCGTCGACGATGAAGTTGATCGGTACCAGATTAAGCCGGCCACCCTCGATGCCGATCATGGGCATCCACGGCGGGAGCAAGTTGCGTATTTTCTGGATCAGCTTGAAGAAGTAGTAGGGGCCGTCGATCTTGTCCATCTCGCCGGTGCGCGAATCGCCGACCACCGCACCGGGCCGGTAGACTCGCCAGGGGCGAGAGCATTCGCGCCGGACGATGCCTTCGGACTCGTGCTTGGTGCGGTAATAGGGATGGTCGAGTGCCTCGGCCTCCTCGAACATGTCCTCGCGGAACACGCCCTCGTACAGGCCGGCGGCGGCGATGGAGCTGGTCAGGTGGAAGCAACCGGCCTCGACGGCCTCGGCGAAGGCGACGACGTTGCGGGTGCCCTCGATGTTGACTCTCTCCTGAATCTCGGCGCTGGCCTTGAGGTCGTAGATCGCCGCCAGGTGGAACAGGTGGTGGATGTTGCCCTTGAGTCGGGCAAGGTCGGCGTCGGACACGCCCAGTCGCGGCCGGGTCAGGTCGCCGACGATGGGGAAAGTGCGGTTGGCGGCGGTGCCCCAACGCTGGCGTAACTGTTCCGCCATGGGTAGTTCGCGTTCCAAAATCAGGTAATAAACGTGACTGTCCTGACGCTGTAGCAGCTTTTCGACGAGGCGGCGGCCGATAAAGCCGGAAGCGCCGGTTATAAAGTAATTCATAATAATCGGTTCCTGGCTGCAACTGTGTCTTGGTCACAAAAACATTATTATAGGGTTGACCCCTTCGGAAAGGCTCAATCTGGATTCCAGACTGTGGATGGTGGTTCGCCCTGATGGGGATCGAGGGCTACATTGAACCCATTCCGAACTGTTGGATATAAATACAGGAGGGAAATCAAGTGGAGAAAATATGGCTGCGGGAGTATCCGGAAGGAGTGCCAGCCGAAATCGACTTGAACGAATTTGCGTCTCTGAAAGACATACTGGAAAAAAGCTGCCGGCGCTTCGCCGACTTGCCGGCCTATTCCAATATGGGCGCGACCTTGCACTATCGGGACATCGACCGGCTCAGCCGTGATTTTGGCGCCTACCTGCAAGGGCTTGGGTTGGGCAAGGGCGAGCGGATCGCCATCATGATGCCCAACGTTTTGCAATATCCAGTTGCTCTGTTCGGCGCGTTGCGGATCGGCCTGACCGTGGTCAACGTCAACCCGCTGTACACGCCGCGCGAACTGGAGCATCAGCTCAAGGACTCCGGCGCGGCTGCCATCGTCATCATTGAGAATTTCGCCCACACCTTGCGGGAGGTGCTGGAAAGGACTCCGGTCAAGACCGTCATTACCACCCAGTTGGGCGATCTGCTCCCATTCCCGAAGCGTCCGCTGGTCAATTTCGTGGTCAAGCACGTCAAGAAATTGGTGCCGGCTTGGAGTATTTCGGGCGCTGTGCCGTTCCGGCGGGCGCTGGCGGTGGGTGCGGAGCAAACCCTGCAAGAGGTGCCGCTGACGCATGACGATCTGGCGTTTCTGCAATACACCGGCGGCACCACCGGCGTCTCCAAAGGTGCGATGCTGACACACGGCAACCTGGTGGCAAACCTGCAACAGACCTCGGCTTGGCTCGGTTCCTTTTCCAGACCCGCCGAGGAGACCATCATCACCGCTTTGCCGCTGTATCACATCTTTTCGCTGACCGCCAACTGCCTGACTTTCATGAAGGTGGGCGGCCACAACATTCTGATCACCAACCCCCGCGATATGCTGGGCTTCGTTAAGGAATTGGCTAAGATCCGCTTCACCGTCATCACCGGCGTGAACACGCTGTTCAACGGCCTGCTGCATGCGCCCGGTTTCGAGCGGTTGGATTTTAGCGCGCTCAAGATCAGCCTGGGTGGCGGCATGGCGGTGCAGCGGGCGGTGGCGGAAAACTGGCAGCGGGTGACCGGCACGTTGCTGATCGAGGCCTACGGCCTGACCGAAACCTCGCCAGCGGCCTGTATCAACCCGCTGACTCTCCAGGAATACAACGGCAGTATCGGCCTGCCGATTTCGTCCACCGACCTGTCGGTGCGCGACGATGAGGGCTGCGAGTTGGGCATCGGCGTGGACCAGGCCGGCGAGATTTGTCTCCACGGCCCGCAGGTGATGCGCGGTTACTGGAATCGGCCCGAAGAAACCGCCAAGGTCATGACCTCCGACGGTTATCTTCGCACCGGCGACGTGGGTTATGTCGATGAGCGTGGCTACGTCAGGATTGTAGACCGCAAGAAGGACATGATCCTGGTATCAGGTTTCAACGTCTATCCCAACGAGATCGAGGATGTGGTCGCCCTGCATCCGGGTGTGCTGGAAGTCGCTGCGGTCGGCGTGCCGGACGAGAAGTCGGGCGAGGCGGTCAAGATCGTGGTGGTGGCCAAGGATCCCGCGTTGACCGCCGAGGCGTTGATCGAACACTGCCGCCAGTATCTGACCAGCTACAAGGTGCCGCGGCGGGTCGAGTTCCGCGCCGAGCTGCCCAAGAGCAACGTCGGCAAAATCCTGCGGCGCTTGCTGCGGGATGGGTAGGCGAGATACGCCCTCTCCTTCCGGGAGAGGGTTGGGGCGAGGGTGTGTTGCTTTCAGGCCGCAGCGGCCGGGCGGGCGGCGACAGTCTGTTCCAGCCAGTTCAACAGGGAGTCCGCCGCCTCGCACCAATTGAGCTCCAGCATCATGGCGTGCGCCATGTTGGGGACGATTTGGGCCTCGGTGCGGTAGAAACGGGCGGTTTCTCGCACCATGGCCGGCGAGATGAATACATCGTTTTGCGCCCCTTGCACCAGAATCGGCAGCCGCAGTTGTTCCGGTTTCAGCCGCAGCGGGTTGATGCCCATCATATCCAGCGACACCACTTGCGATTCCGCCTGCACGTAGTCGAAATACTCCCGCAGCTTCGCAAGGGGCATGTCTTGAGAAAACAGCAATCGCCGCATCATCTCGGGCGAGCCGAAGCTGGGGCCAAGCAGCGAGAACAGTGCCATCTGCTGGAACAGGAACGGGTGCCGCATCGCCATGTGCAGGTTGGTCGGCAGCAGGCCCTGCGGCGGTACCGAAGCCATCAGCGCCATGCCCGGTATTTCGGGATGGGTTTCCAGGTATTTCTGAATCACCATGCCGCCCATCGAATGTCCGACCAGCACCGGCGGAGCTGGCAGGGTCGCCGCCGCCTGGGCCAGGTCGGCGACGTAATCGACCAGCCGCCAGGTGTGCAGGTTCTGGTGGCCCTCGCTGAGGCCGTGGCCGCGCAAGCTGACGGCATGCGCCTCATAACCATGCCGGGCGAAGTAGGGCAGGAAATTGACATCCCACGTTCGGGCATCCGTGAACGAGCCATGCACGAACAGTAAAGGGGTCGGCTTGGGCGTGGTATCCGGATAGCGGCTGATCAGGTCCAGCTTCATGACAATCATTCCTGTTGGGTGAGAAGAAACGGGCGGAGAAAGGGTTCAACCGAACCGGCGCAATGCACGCCGGCGACGGCTGAAGCGATCACCGCTCGCAGCCAGGATGGGACCGTTAGCGCCAGGCCACGGTTTCCAGCCAGATCAGTTCGCAGGCGCCGTTGCCGGTATCCTCGCGGCTCAGGGAACTGCGCCATTGCCAGCCATCGTCGCGGTGGGCTTCGACCAGATAGCCGTGCAGGCTGACAATATGACCGGGGCGGATTAATTTCAACTGCTCGGCGATGTGGCCGGTTGCGGGAATCAGGTGCATGTTGGCGCTGTGGGTTTCAATGTCTCGACGCGGGATAGGAAAATCGTCGGTGCGCCAGTAATAAAAGCGGTGGCGTTGCTGGATCTCGATGCGCTCCAATACGCTGCTGTCCGACATTGGTCCCCAACCCAGCGCCAGATCGAGCGGTGCGAGATCCGAGCCGCCGTCGAAGCGGTAATCCTCCCGGCCCAGCACCCGGGCTTCGAGGGTGAATTCCGCCAGCGCCTTGATGTGGTAGTGGTTTTTTTGAAAGACCGGTGCTTCGGCATCGAGCAGTTGTTGCGCGGGCGGGTCCGGCGCCAGCACGCCGGGCGACCGCTCGATGGGGCGGTCGCGCCAAGCCCAGTAGGCGCCCAGCACGCAGACGAGCAATAACAATCCCAGGCGGCGCATCGGCTAGGGTTCCTCGGGTTCGATCCCGAAATCGGGCGATGGTGCCCGACTCTCGACATCAATGGCGGTGATTTCGCAGCGCAGACGACCGGAACCCAGCAAAGCGTCCACCGGGTCGCCGATCTGAAGTTGGTCGGCCTGTCGGACGATAGTTCCGTCCGGGTAGCGGCGCACGATCGCATAACCGCGCTTCAGGGTTGCCAGCGGGCTCAGGGCATGCAGGGCGCCGCTCAGATTTTGCAGGTGTTGGTGGGTGGTTTGGAAATACTGACGCAGCGTCGTGTTCTGGCGCAGCACCAGCGCCTGCAACTGCTGACGAGCCGAGCGCAGCCGCGCCGCCGGAGTCTGCGCTCGCAGGCGCGTTCCCAGTCCGACCAGCCGCAGCCGCTCGCGG
>JBATDL010000320.1:0-2335 GCA_049663445.1 Candidatus Competibacter sp. | reverse complement strand
AGAGTTGGTTTGCGAGATGGTTTTCCGTACCCCTCAACCTGAAATGCAGGTGTACCGGGCCAAGATACTACTCATTACACGTATCCTGATCAGACCCGGGCTTCCTTCACCAGTCGCGCCACATGGCCGCGAAGATATCGCTGTAGCTTCTGCTTGAAGGTCGGATCGTCCTTGAGGCTGGCCTTCAGTTCGAGGCCATCGGCCCCGACACCGAATTCCGCGATCCTGACTTCCTTGTTGACGAAATCGGCCATGCGTTCCCAAAAACCCCGTTGGCTGGGGTTCGCGCCATACAATTCTTGGATTTCGTCGCTCAAACCGCCCATGACCGCCATGAAAAAATCGCTGATTTCCACCGGCGTCGTCAGGTTCAGATAATCCCGCATGTCGCAGAGAAAGACGATATGCCCATCCTGCTCCAGGTAAGCCTTGAGCCGACGCAAGCCGGTGCTTTTGCCGCTACCGCGCTGCCCGGACAACAGGTTGACGCTGGCCGCCTCGCTCCAGTTGATGCGTCGGCGCAAATGGGCAATCGGGTCTTCGCTGGGATCCTCCTCCAAATAGGGAACGTAATAGGGGTCTGTTGGGTCCAGCGGCTGATCCTTGAGATTTTGATAAAAACGTTTGAGCAAAGCTTCGTGGTCGTGGTGCATGGTTCGGTTCCACCGGCGGTTCGGAAGGTTTGCCAAAGATGGCGGACGAGCGGAATGGAACAATCGGGCAGTTAATCGTTGGCCGCCAGCGCTTCCAGCTCTTCGTGCAAGTCCAGCCATTCCGCTTCGAGCTGTTCCAGTTCGCCGCCGATTTGGCCTTGGCGCAACAGCATTTCCTTGAGTCGATCCTTGTTGGCGTCATCGTAACTATGCGGCTCGGAAAGCGTGTTTTCAATGGTGGTCTGCTCGCCGTGCAACTTTTCCATCCGCTGTTCCAGCTTCTTGACGCGCTGCTCCAACGGCTTGCGCTTGACCGCTGACTGCTGGCGGCGTTCCGCGTCCTGCCGCTTCTGTTCGCGGCGCTCGACGGCGTTGCCGCCGTTACCGTTACCGCGTGGCGTGGCGTCCCGGTTGGCAGCCCGCTGTTGTTCGTTCAGCCAGTTGCGGTAATCGTCCAGATCGCCGTCGAAGGGTTGCGCCCGGCCTTCCGCCACCAGCAGAAATTCGTCGGTGACGGTGCGCAACAAATGCCGATCGTGCGAAACCACGATCAGCGCGCCCTGATAATCCTGCAAGGCCAGGGTTAGCGCATGGCGCATATCGAGATCGAGATGGTTGGTCGGTTCGTCCAGCAGCAACAGATTGGGCCGTTGCCAGATCAGCAGCGCCAGCGCCAGCCGGGCTTTTTCCCCACCGGAGAAGGGCGCCACCGGTTCCAGCGCCCGGTCGCCGTTAAAGGCAAAACCGCCGAGAAAATTGCGCAAAGCCTGCTCGCTGGCCCGTTCGTCCAGCTTTTGCAGGTGCTGTAGCGCGCTCCAATCCGGCCGCAGTTGCTCCAACTGATGCTGGGCGAAATAGCCGACGGCCAGGCCCTGACCAACGGTTATCCGCCCGGCCAGCGGCGGCAATGCCCCGGCCAGCAGCTTGATCAAGGTCGATTTACCGGCGCCGTTCGGGCCGAGCAAGCCCAATCGTGCCCCGGAACCGATGACCAGATTCACGTTGTCCAGTATCTTGTGCTCGCCGTAGCCAGCAGCGACTTTCTCGACCGCCAGCAGCGGGTTGGGCAAGCGCGCCGGTTCGGCAAAACTGAAGGTGAACGGCGAATCCACATGGGCGGCGGCGATGCGCTCCATCCGCTCCAGCGCCTTGATTCGGCTTTGCGCTTGTCTGGCCTTGGTGGCCTTGGCGCGGAAGCGGGTGATAAAGCTCTCCAGATGCGCGACTTCCCGCTGTTGCTTCTCATAGGCGGCTTGTTGCAAGGCCAGCCGCGCCGCGCGTTGATCTTCGAAGGCGGCGTAGTTGCCGGTGTAGAGCGTGATGCGCCGCTGGTCGATGTGGACGATGTGATCGGCCACGTTGTCCAGCACGTCGCGGTCGTGAGAGATCAGCAACAGGGTGCCCGGATAGGCGCGCAGCCATTGTTCCAGCCACAGCACGGCGTCGAGATCGAGATGGTTGGTCGGCTCGTCCAATAACAGCAGGTCGGAGCGGCACATCAGCGCCTGGGCCAGGTTCAGTCGCACTCGCCAGCCGCCGGAGAATTCGGCGACCGGCCGTTCCAACTGGTCGGCGGCAAAGCCCAGCCCAGCCATCAGCTTGCCGGCGCGGGCGCGGGCGCTGTAACCGTCGATGGTGTCGAAATGCGCATGTAACTCCGCCTGCCGCGTGCCGTCGTGAGC
>JBATDL010000319.1:0-4074 GCA_049663445.1 Candidatus Competibacter sp. | reverse complement strand
GCTCGCCAGCACCAGCGCCTACTGGCGGCGGCCGCAGATGGTAGTACAGGCTCACCTGCAGATGGTGACCGATCTGGTGGTACTGACCGTCATGATCAGTGCTTCAGGCGGCATCACGAGTAGCCTGAACAGCCTGTTGATCACCGCCGTCGCCGCCAACAGCATCCTACTACCACTCAGTTCGGCGCTGCTAGCCGCCGCCATGGGCTTCATACTGCTGGCGACATCCTGGCTGCTGGACCAATGGCACGCCGCTCAGGCGCTGGCGGAGCACGGCCCGGCGGGTTGGCCTCTCCATCTTCTGTGGGACCGGCTGGGCAACGCCAACGACGACCTGGTACGGCTGGGCGTACTGGGTGCCGTGCTGTTCATCGCCGCCGGACTCACCTACGCGCTGGCCGAACGCGCCCGACGTGGCGAGGCGCTGGCACGCCGGCGCACCCTGGAGCTGTTCGAGGCGGCCGAACTGAGTCAGGGCATTATCCGCCACCTGCAAAACGGCGTGGTAGTGGTCGACCCGACTGGTCAGGTGCAACTGCTGAACGAAACCGCCCAGGAATGGCTGGACTGTCCGCAAACCGCGCCCGGTCTGCCGCTGGAGGCGCTGTCACCGCCGCTGGCGCGACGACTGCGGGACTGGTTGGATGGCGATCTGGAATACCCAGCCTTCCGGCCGACCGAGCATCGCCCGGAGTTGATTCCCCGCTTCACCCGACTCAGCGGCCGCCAGGCGGCGAGCGTACTGGTGCTGCTGGAAGACTCCCAGCAGGCCACCGAGCGGCTACAGCAGCTCAAACTGGCGGCGCTGGGACGGCTGACCGCCGGCATCGCCCACGAGATCCGCAACCCGCTGGCGGCGATCGGCCATGCCGCCCAGCTCTTGCAAGAATCGGCCGGTGTCGGTGCCAGCGACCGGCGGCTGGCACAAATCGTTCACAACAATGTCAAGCGGGCCAACCGTATCATCGGCGACGTGCTCGATCTGGCCCGGCGCGACCAGCTCAGACCGGAGCGACTGGTGCTGGGACCGTGGCTGGAGGATTTCAGGCAGGAATTCCTGCGAGGGCTGGACTGGCCGACGCCCGAGTGGCGCCAGAGCGTGGAGCCGGCCGAACTGGCCGTGATGTTCGACCCGCATCAATTGTGGCAGGTCTTGTGGAACCTTTGCGCCAACGCCTGTCAGCACGGGGGCCGGGCCGGCGAAACGCCGCAAATCGAACTACGTGCCGGCCTGGACGACAGCCGCGCTCGGCCGTTTCTGGACGTGCGCGACGCCGGCTCTGGCATTGCGGCCGACAATATCGCCAAACTGTTCGAACCGTTCTTTACCACCCGGGCCAAAGGCACCGGTCTGGGCCTGTATCTGGCCCGGGAGTTGTGCGAGGCTAACCGGGCCCAGTTGCAATACCGCCCCCCGCCCGAGGGCGGCAGTTGCTTCCGCATCACCTTTACCGCCGCGAACCTCGTATCGGAGACGAATTGATGGATGCCCGCAACGCCTTGATCGTGGATGATGAAGCCGATATCCGCGAACTGATCGAGATGACCCTGCTGCCGCTGGGCGTGACATGCCATCCTGCGGAAAATCTCGGTGAGGCCCATGCCTTGCTCAAGCACCACCCATTCGCCTTTTGTATCACCGACTTGCGGCTGCCGGACGGCAATGGGTTGGACCTGGTGGCGCATATTCAGAAGCATCATCCCAACCTGCCGGTAGCGGTGATCACCGCGCATGGTAACGTGGAGAGTGCGGTGGAAGCGCTCAAGCTGGGAGCCTTCGATTTCGTCTCCAAACCATTCGAGTTGGCGGTGCTGCGCAACATGGTAACGACCGCGCTGCGGTTGAGCTGCGGCGAGGGCCACGCCGACGCCAACCACCCCGTTCTGCTCGGCCATGCGGCGGCGATGGAAAACGCGCGACAGATGATCGCCAAACTGGCACGCAGCCAGGCCCCTATTCTGATCAGCGGCGAATCGGGCACCGGCAAGGAAATGGCGGCGCGACTGATCCACTTGTCCGGGCCGCGAGCCGACAAACCGTTCGTGCCGGTCAATTGCGGGGCGATTCCCGAACACCTGATGGAGAGCGAGTTTTTCGGCTACAAAAAAGGCAGCTTCACCGGCGCCACCCAGGACAAGGGCGGCCTGTTCCAGGCAGCACAGGGCGGCACGCTGTTTCTGGACGAGGTGGCCGATCTGCCGATCTCGATGCAGGTTAAGCTGCTGCGGGCGATCCAGGAGCGAGCGGTGCGGGCGGTGGGTGCCCAAACTGAAGTAGCCACCGACGTGCGCATACTCAGCGCCACCCACAAGAATCTGGCTGCACTGGTAAAGCAAGGCACCTTCCGCCAGGATCTGTTCTACCGGCTGAACGTCATCGACCTGCGAATGCCGAGCCTGCGCGAGCACCCGCAGGATATTCCGGAACTGGTCGAGACAATTCTCGAACGGCTGAGCCGGCAGTCCGGCTTGCCGCCGCCGGACCTGGCGCCGACCGCCTCGGCGGCCTTGGCCACTTATACTTTTCCAGGCAACATTCGTGAGTTGGAAAACATCCTGGAGCGGGCCTTCACCCTATGTGAGGGCGGGGTGATCCAGGCCGGGGATCTGTTGCTGCCGGTGGAGTCGACCGCAGTCCGACCAAACCCGCCGGCGCCTCCACCCCAGACGCCGGAGCCTGCTCCCGAGCGGCACGAACCTCCGCGCGGCGAATTCGAGCCCAGAACCGTACCGATCCTGCAACCGCCGTCAGGCAACCTGGAAGGCTATCTGGAGGAAATCGAGCGGACGGCCATCCTGCGGGCGCTGGAATCGACCCGCTACAACAAGACCGCCGCCGCCGAAAAGCTGGGCATCAGTTTCCGGGCGCTGCGCTACCGGCTGAAGAAACTGGGGCTGGAATAGCGGCGGCCGTTCGGACTCACCCTCCCGTCCTTGGCAATAAAAAAGCCCAGCGTTGCCGCCGGGCTTTGCCAGATGCACCGCTCGGGCCGCCGCTTAAGCCTGGACTTTGGCGAACGCCTCGATCACCTCCGGCGGCGCCTGAATCAGCTCGATCAGCACGCCCTCGCCACTCAGCGGCGTGGCGTCGTTGCCCTTGGGATGCAGGAAGCAGACATCGTAGCCGGCCGCGCCCTTGCGGATACCGCCGGGCGTGAAGCGCATTCCCTGGGCGATCAACCATTCCACCGCCGCCGCCAAATTGTCGATCCACAACCCGATGTGGTTGAGCTGCGGCTCATGCACCTTGGGCGCCTTGCCGGGATCGATCGGCTGCATCAGGTCCACTTCCACCTTGAACGGACCGGAACCGATGGCGGCGATATCCTCGTCCACGTTCTCCCGCTCGCTGCGGAAGTTGCCGGTCAGGGTCAGGCCCAGGGTATCCACCCACAGCCGGCTCAACTTGCTCTTATCCAGCCCGCCGATGGCGATTTGCTGGATGCCCAGAACTTTAAACGGTCTATCGGACACAAGGATCTCCTGAGTGATTGAGGTTTGAGTTGGGATCAAGGATAACAGACCTTTTCAGTATGTCATTCCGCCTTGTGATTGCAACCGTGCCCCCCAATTTCCCAAGCGGCCCCACGCCGGGAATCGGCCGAATCTTCGGTTATACTTCTCCGGTACCGCCAACTCATCGCGTTTTCGGTCCCACCTTGGAGGATGTGCATGTCAAACCAGCCACTCGCGCCAGAACAACCAGCCGACGCGGCAATCCCGACGTTCGACGAATTCGCCCCCACGCCTTACGAGGAATGGCGGAAGGTTGTCGACAAATTTCTCAAGGGCGCACCGTTCGAGAAGCGGCTAGTCACTAAAACCTACGAAAACATCAACCTGCAACCCATGTATCGGCAGGAAGATGTCGCTGGCCTGCCGCAGCTCGATGGTCTGCCCGGTTTTGCCCCCTACGTGCGCGGTGCGGCCCCGCTGGGCTATGTCGCCGGGAGCTGGGATGTCGCTCAGGAAATCTCCTGCGGGACGCCGGCGGCTTTCAATGCCGCCTTGCGCGCTGACCTGGCGCGCGGCCAGAACGCCGTCAACCTGATGCTCGACCGCCCGACTCTGGCC
>JBATDL010000318.1:0-30309 GCA_049663445.1 Candidatus Competibacter sp. | reverse complement strand
GTTCAACCGGTTCCGAGTGTTGGCGGCGCTGCGCGGCGGGCCGTTTGGAGTGGAGGCACTGAACCGCTTGTGCGAGGCGGTATTGTCTGCCCAGGGGTTGATCGATACCCACCCGACCTGGTACGCGGGTCGGCCGGTGATGGTGGTCCGCAACGACTACAACCTGCGGCTGTTCAACGGCGATATCGGAATGACCCTGCCGGACCCGGACGCGCTGGAGCGGCTGAAGGTGTTTTTTCTGGGCAATGACGGGGCGCTGCGGAGTTTTGCGCCGGCCCGGCTGCCGGAGCACGAGACCGTGTATGCGATGACGGTGCATAAAAGCCAGGGTTCGGAGTTCGAACGGGTGCTAGTGGTGACGCCGAACGAGCCGTCGCCGGTGCTGAGCCGCGAATTGCTGTACACGGCGCTGACCCGGGCGAAGCAAGAGGCGATGTTTTACGGTGTGCCCGAGGTGTTCGCGACGGCGGTCGGGCGGCGATTGCGGCGCTCGTCGGGCCTGCGGGATCGCTTGTGGGTGGAGCCGAGGGTTGAGCGTAATCGGTGAATAATGATGGCGTGGATAGGACAGTTTGAGGTCACGCGGATTTTTCAGGCTGAGCCACTTTACGTTGCCCTCGATCGCAAACTATGCTCACTGAGCATCGTAATCAAGTCGATTTGCCAAATCCATCGACCTATGAACTAGCGGTAAGAATTCCATGATTTTTGAAGGAGATGAAAAATGCAACGGCTTCTTGCTACCCGGAATATGCAGCATCCCGCCATTGGACAGGCTATTCAAGCAAAGTTTGGAAAAAAACTTCAGGCAGGAATGGTTCCTACACGAGTTGTTAAGCAAGGAACCCGTGTTGATCGAACCGTATCGGTTGACTTGGCTCGTAGGGTTTGTCATCAAATGAAGTTTTCTTTGCCTTTTTCACTGGCGAAATTGATGTCATGCAATCCTAAGGGGCATATGGGCGATGGGAATCGATTTAATGGTATGAGTTTCGATGGTAATCCTGGACAACATGCAACCTATCAAAGCATCGTCGTGAAGGAATTCGGTGCGGCACCCGGCATGGTTGCGGAATTAAGGCATTATGGAAAAAAAAGAATAGAGGCTGCTCCAATTATTTTGCCAGGGCAATATACGAATTCCAGTGTGGTGGGCAAGAATAATCCCGCCTTTGCATTTTTAGATCAAATAGTCATTAGAGCGGTTGTGTCTGAAGATATTGTTGTCATCAACTTTGATTTTTCCGATAAGGAGGTATTAAGTTTCATTAAAAGCTTTTCTCAGGAAATACAGCCTGAATTAAAAATATTGAAGTGCCTAAGTCTTGATCAAGCTTTATTCCTTCCAGACGATCATAGTGTGGCTCGCCCGATTGGCAACCTCATTCTCGAACAAGCTGGAATCGCCGGATTAATGTCCACTTCGGCACGGGATGAATTAATTGAGGAAGGGCCATGGAAGAAATTTGAGCAGAATCTTGTGCTCAAAGCAGACCCCACGGAGCCTAGCGAATTTTTGGATTTATCCTCGATCTTCTTGTTCGAAGACAAAAATGGAAAGGCACATTTTTACTCAAGAAAACCGGATGAGGTGGTCTCTTCATTTTTGGAAGAGTCGCAACTCGATGAAAATTCTGGTGATACCAGCGAGAAGCAATAATCAATTTGGTCGCTAAGATGCAGGCTCAATCAGGCGATTGTGGAGTGCAATCGCTGGTACAGGCCCGATAACTCTCATCCAGCGCCAGCCGCAATAAAACCAGCGCCGCAATTCGGCGAGCCATGCCACTGAATTCCAATGCTTCATCGGCGGACAGCGGCCGACCCAGTAATTCCAATTCTCGATACGATAGCCATTTTTTCAACACTTGATAGCCGCCGAGGGTGAATTCCCACGCCGGGCGCGGCACGTTCTTCCAGTAGCAACCGGCGTTCAAATACACATCCAGCGTTTCTTCGCCCAGAGCGGGTTGTTCCACTTCCGTGAACGGGCGGTTTTCGGTTTTTCCTTTGCCGGGCATGGTGACGCCGCCCTTGCCGGCATGGCCCCAACCGGCGGTGAGTTTGAGATGTGTCGGGGTCAGCGGGGCGGAGTCGGCGACGGTCAGCAGGGCAATTTTGGCCAGTTCCGGGCGCGGTTTGCCTTGAGTGACGCCGGGCAGCGGGGTTTCGG
Organism: Candidatus Competibacter sp.; assembly: GCA_049663445.1. Classification (GTDB taxonomy): domain Bacteria; phylum Pseudomonadota; class Gammaproteobacteria; order Competibacterales; family Competibacteraceae; genus Competibacter. The sequence goes on along the minus strand of JBATDL010000318.1, from coordinate 28,136 downwards.
TGTCGAGCAGGGCGGCGATTTGTCGGCCCAGTTCGGCGGAGGCCAGCAGTCGTTCCTTGGTGGCGGGTAGCGGGATACGTGGCCAGTCCTGCTTCAAGGCCCCGGCGTTGTCGGTGCGATAGGCCGGAGCGTGCAGCACGGCGACGATGTGATGGAACAGAGCAGGCGCGTCGGCGTCGAGACGGGTGAGATAATCGGTGGCAGCTTGGCTGAGGTTGGGTTGATGTTCGCTGTGGTGGTGAAAGGGTTTGATCTGAAGTGGAAAGCAACTCGCGCCTCTGTCCATCAAGTCAAGGCAGCCAATAGGCCGAATGATTTGTGGTTCTGACCAATCACGTCTTGGTTTTTGTTGAGAGATGAGAGTGGTATTGCCAGAAAAACATTGTGGAAAATACTCGCTACGTTTTTCATCAAGCAATTTTGTTTCTGGCTCCCAATAAAGCCAGCGAATATCGAAAGGCCGGTAGGCATATCGGACGATTTTTTCGAGTCGGAATCCATATTTTTGTAGTGCCACACGCGTTTTTTTTGGATCGAACCGTGCGGTGATTTTCATCAAACTTGGCGCAATATGGCGGATTTCTTCATCGCTGACGTTCGGATCGAAATACTGCCGCATCCGTTGTTCCAATGCCGTGCAGTCGATGTCCACCAAGGCATCGTCGCGGCTGGTTTTTACGCCGGGGAAAGAGGCTGGAAGCAAATCTGGCAGGAGTGGCCAAGATAGATAATCAGCTTTAACAGTTTTCGGTTTGAATGGCAGGCCGATTGCCGCGATGGGTTGTAATTCAACGTAGAGTGACTTGAAATTATCCTGTTCAAGACTGGATAGCAACGATGTCCGGCGCTCCTCGGCACGCGCATCTTGAAGATCACGATAGCGGATAACCATCTGTTCTGATGAATTGCACACCAACAGGCTAATTTGTGTGCCGATTTTAATGCCGGACGAATTACCAGTCATGGCAAACACGGTTTCGCTGGTCCGACCATCCGGCGCGTATTCCGAGATGATTCGGTCACCGTGCAGGTTGTCAATCCAAATCTGATGGAACTTTTCCAGATAGCGTTCCCGCATCCCGGTGAACGACAGCCCATCCAGCCAGGAATAATTAGAGATGAAGCAGATCACCCCGCGTCCGCTGTGCTCGACGATGTGCCGTTCCGCCATCCGGTAAAACCGCACGTACAGATCGTTCAAACCCTGACCTTGCGGCGACGGCGCGCGGCGAGTCTGGCGGTAGGCGCGGGTCAGCTCCTGCTCCTCATCCATTGCCACCCCGGCGAAGCCGTTGTAGGGCGGATTACCCAGAATCACCAGAATCCGCCGTTCCTGCTTTACTGCCCGCGCCGCGTTGTTCTCGGCCATTAATTCCGGGAAGTTGAGAGCCAGTTGCGCCATGCGCTTCTTGCCGTCCTCGTCCGGCGGCTGCCAGCCGGTCAGCGCATTGGTCAGATACACGCCCAGCCGCTCCGTCTGGCCGGTCGCTTCATCCAAATCCAGCGCCGCGCCCCACTGGTGGAGCAACAAACCCAATTGCAAATGCGCCACCACGTACGGCGCCGGTAACAGCTCGAAGCCGAATACCCGCGCCAGCGTCGCCTGTTTCAGCCTGGCCCCGGCCGCGTCGCCCAAGCCCTGTTCGTCCAACCGCGCCTTGATCTGCCGCAACACTTCGGTCAAATACGCGCCGGTCCCGCAACAGGGATCGAGCACGAGCACATTCGGATCGGCCAGTCCGTCGGCGATATCCAGTTCCTCCCTCAACACCGTATCCACCCGCGCCACCATGTAGCGGACGATTTCCGGCGGCGTGTACCACACCCCCAGTTGCTTGCGCAGTTCCGGGTCGAAGGCGTGCAGGAACGGCTCGTAGAAATACTGTACCGCGCCGGCGGCGGCGAACTGGCCGAAGAACGCGCCGCGATCCACTCGGTTCAACACCCCGTTGACCCGATCCAGCACCTCGGCCAAGCCCAGCGGCAACAACCGCGACGGTTGGGACAATTGCTCGAACAGGGCGTGGATCATCGGCACCCGCAGCGTCCAACTTGCCAGCTTCCAGTTGAAGGCATCGCGACGCTCGGGATTTTCCCCATGCCACAGCACCCAGGCCGAGAACACGCCGTAGAACAAGGTCTGGATCAGCGTGGAGCGGAAGAAGTGCTCGCCGTCCTCGGCCTCGAAACGCAGGCCCAGCGCGTTTTCCAGCGCCGCGCGCAACGCCGTCAGCGCCGGCAAATCCGGTTTGTCCGCCAGCCGGGTCCGTGCGTCGCGGGCATACGAAGCCAGAAACCAGGCCACGTCGCGGGGATGGGTCAGCGGCGCGGCGCACAGCAACGCCCGCTGGAGAAATTCCAGCAGTCGTTCGCCGTGGGTCCGGGCGAAAGCGCGCGGCTGTTGCAGTCGGGACCAGAAGTCCTCCGCCGAATCGGCCAGCCGGAATGTTTCCAGCACCGCCGGCTGACCCGCGCGGTCCTCGCCGACCAGCAGAAAGTCCCGGTAGTTGCTCACCAGCACCAGCCGGTATTTCTCCCAATATTTACCCACCTGCGCGCCGCCGGCAGTCAGCCAACCGTCTTCCGCCACGCTCTTGACCTCGACCACGCCGCGTTCCGGCAACTGGCCCGACAACGGTTCGCCCGCGCCCTTGGGGAACTGGCTGGCGGCGAACAAACCGGCGTCCGGGCTGCCGGCCCCGGTATTTTGCAATTGCGCGACCGCCAGTACCCGAGGTTTCAGCGTCTGCCCGACCGCGTTCAACAGGTTGATCAGCACCGGGTAGTAGGAGGTTTCCTTGACTCCGCCGCCCGTGGCGCGAATCTCGGCCAGAGCGGCGAAGTAGGTTTCAGTGAGGGATTTCATGGGGTTCCAAACGTTGGAGGAGTTAAACGATGATACAGAAATAGTGACATATCCGCGCTTTGTCAGCGGCGAAGTGGTTGGCCGAACGCAGGTTCAGCGTGGCTATGACCGAACTTGACATAAATGACCTCCCTGCCTATAGTTCCGCCTCTTTGTGGGCTTGGGTGTCCGATCGACGCAGGCCCGCCGCTGGATCAAGCGAATTTCAAAGCCTTATCTGGAGTAGGGGGCAATGGCCACAATTAACCAGTTGGTAAGCAAGCCGCGCGTCAGGGACAAAACCAAGAGTACTGTCCCGGCGCTCGAAGGCTGCCCGCAGAAGCGCGGTGTCTGTACCCGCGTCTACACGACGACGCCAAAGAAGCCGAATTCCGCGCTGCGCAAAGTGGCGCGTGTGCGTCTGACCAACAGTCAGGAAGTGACCAGTTACATCGGTGGCGAAGGCCACAACCTGCAAGAGCACTCGGTGGTGCTGATCCGCGGTGGTCGCGTCAAGGACCTGCCCGGCGTGCGTTACCACATCGTGCGTGGCAGCCTGGACACCTCGGGTGTTACCAAGCGGCGCCAGGGGCGTTCCAAGTATGGCGCCAAGCGACCCAAGTCCTAAGTTTTGCTTTAGCAGATAGCGATTGAGGCGGTTATGCCGAGAAGAAGAGAGGTTCCCAAGCGCGTCATCCTCCCCGATCCCAAGCACGGGAGCGAGATGCTGGCCAAGTTCGTTAACATGATGATGGAGCGTGGCAAGAAATCCGTGGCCGAGAAAATCGTCTACGGCGCGCTCGATGCCATGGCCGAAAAGGGCAAGGACGATCCGATGGGCCTGCTGGAGCAGGCGCTGGATAACGTCCGGCCGGTGGTCGAGGTCAAGTCCCGCCGGGTCGGTGGCGCCACCTACCAGGTTCCGGTAGAAGTGCGTTCGGTGCGACGGACTGCCCTGGCCATGCGCTGGCTCATCGATGCCTCCCGCAAGCGCGGCGAGAAATCCATGGCCCGCCGCTTGGCTGGCGAGCTGCTGGACGCCGCCGACAGTCGCGGCACCGCTGTCAAGAAGCGGGAAGACGTACACCGCATGGCGGAGGCCAACAAGGCTTTCGCCCATTATCGCTGGTAAGTCGCGAGGATTAAGTTGTGGCCCGCAAAACCCCCATCGAGCGCTATCGCAACCTCGGCGTCATGGCCCATATTGATGCCGGTAAGACGACTGTGACCGAGCGCATCCTGTTTTACACAGGCGTCTCCCATAAGCTGGGCGAGGTGCACGATGGCGCTGCCACCATGGACTGGATGGTGCAGGAACAGGAGCGCGGCATCACCATTACCTCCGCCGCAACCACCTGCTTCTGGCATGGCATGGCCGGCCAGTTCGAAGAGCATCGCGTCAATATCATCGATACGCCAGGCCATGTCGATTTCACCATTGAGGTCGAGCGCTCGCTGCGGGTGCTGGACGGCGCTTGCGCGGTGTTCTGCGCGGTGGGTGGGGTAGAGCCGCAGTCCGAAACCGTTTGGCGGCAGGCCAACAAATACGGAGTGCCGCGACTGGCGTTCGTCAACAAGATGGACCGTGCCGGCGCCGACTTCCTGCGGGTGGTGCAGCAACTCCAGGATCGCCTCGGCGCTTGTCCAGTGCCGCTTCAGATTCCGATCGGCGCCGAAGATAAATTCAAGGGCGTGGTCGATCTGGTCAAGATGCAGGCTATCTGGTGGGACGAGGACAGCCTCGGTATGAAGTTCGAGTACGGCGACATCCCCGCCGAACTGCAAGCCGACTGCGAGACTTGGCGCGAGAAAATGGTCGAGGCCGCCGCTGAATCTTCCGATGAGTTGATGGAAAAATATCTGGAAGGCGAGCCGCTGAGCGAGGACGAAATCCACGCCGGGTTGCGCGCCCGCACTGTCAAGGGTGAGATTGTGCCCGCCTTGTGCGGGTCGGCCTTCAAGAATAAGGGCGTGCAGGCGATGCTGGACGCGGCGGTGCGCTACCTGCCGTCGCCGATCGACAAGCCGCCGGTCAAGGGGCTACTGGACGACGCCGCCGAAAGTGAGGGTACCCGGCAGGCCGACGATAGCGCCCCATTTGCGGCGCTGGCCTTCAAGATCGCCACCGACCCCTTCGTCGGTACCCTGACCTTCATTCGTTGCTATTCCGGCGTGGTCAACTCCGGTGATTCAGTTTACAACCCGGTCAAGAGTCGGCGCGAACGCATCGGTCGTTTGGTGCAGATGCATGCCAACAGTCGTGAAGAAATCAGGGAAATCCGTGCCGGCGATATTGCCGCCTGCGTCGGCCTGAAGGACGTGACGACTGGTGACACTCTGTGCAGTGCCGACCAGGTGATTACTCTGGAGCGGATGGAGTTTCCCGAGCCGGTGATCGCGGTGGCGGTCGAACCCAAGACCAAGGTCGACCAGGAAAAGATGGGCATCGCCCTGAGCAAGCTGGCGCAGGAAGACCCCTCGTTCCGGGTTCATACCGACCCCGAGTCGGGGCAGACCATTATTTCCGGTATGGGCGAATTGCATCTGGAAATCATCGTCGACCGCCTTAAGCGTGAGTTCAAGGTGGACGCCAACGTCGGTAAGCCGCGCGTCGCCTACCGCGAAACCATCCGCAAGACGGTGGAGCAGGAAGGCAAGTTCGTGCGCCAATCCGGCGGGCGCGGCCAGTACGGCCATGTCTGGCTGCGACTGGAGCCGCGCGCGCCCGGTGATGGCTACGAGTTCGTCAACGCCATCGTCGGTGGTGTGGTGCCCCGCGAATACGTTCCAGCGGTGGATAAGGGTGTGCAGGAGCAGATGGAGAAGGGCGTGCTGGCCGGTTATCCCGTGGTGGATGTTAAGGTCACCATCTTCGACGGCTCCTACCACGATGTCGATTCCAGCGAAATGGCGTTCAAGATCGCCGGTTCGATGGGATTTAAGGAAGGCGCTCTCAAGGCCGGAGCGGTGCTACTGGAACCGATCATGAAGGTCGAGGTAGTCACCCCAGAGGATTACATGGGCGACGTGATGGGCGACCTCAACCGCCGCCGCGGCATCCTCCAGGGCATGGACGACTCGCCGTCGGGTAAGGTCATCCGCGCCGAGGTGCCGCTGGCCGAGATGTTCGGCTACGCGACCGATCTGCGTTCGGCTACCCAAGGTCGCGCGACCTATTCCATGGAGTTTGCCAAGTACAACGAAGCCCCCGCCAATATCGCGGAGACGGTCATTAAGAAAGCCTCCTGAAGCGTTTTGCTGAAGACGGTGGTTGAAGATTTGAATCGGATGGAGTGAGTACGGTGTCCAAAGAAAAGTTTGAGCGCAACAAGCCGCATATCAACGTGGGGACGATTGGCCACGTAGATCACGGCAAGACCACGCTGACGGCGGCGATCACGCGGGTGATGGCGGCGCAATTTGGTGGGGAATTCAAAGCCTACGACCAGATCGACTCCGCGCCGGAAGAAAAGGCGCGCGGCATCACCATTGCGACCGCCCACGTCGAATACCAATCGCCCAAGCGGCACTACGCCCACGTCGACTGCCCTGGGCACGCCGACTACATCAAGAACATGATCACCGGCGCCGCGCAGATGGACGGCGCCGTGTTGGTGGTCTCGGCCGCCGACGGTCCGATGCCGCAGACCCGCGAACACATCCTGCTGGCGCGTCAGGTCGGGGTCCCGTGCATCGTGGTCTACCTCAACAAAGCCGACATGGTCGACGACGCCGAGCTGCTGGAGCTGGTGGAAATGGAAGTCCGCGAACTGCTCAGCAGCTACGACTTCCCTGGCGACGACGTCCCCATCATCACCGGCAGCGCGCTCAAGGCGCTGGAAGGCGACCAAAGCGACATTGGCGAGCCCTCGATCCACAAACTGGTCGAGGCCATGGACGCCTACATCCCGCAACCACAGCGCGAAATCGACAAACCCTTCCTGATGCCGATCGAAGACGTCTTCTCAATCTCCGGGCGCGGCACCGTGGTCACCGGCCGCATCGAGCGCGGCAAGGTCAAGGTTGGTGAGGAAGTCGCCATCGTCGGCATCCGCGCCACGGTCAAGACCATCTGCACCGGGGTCGAAATGTTCCGCAAGCTGCTGGACCAGGGTGAAGCCGGCGACAACGTCGGAGTCTTGCTGCGCGGCACCAAGCGGGATGACGTCGAACGTGGCCAGGTGCTGGCCAAGCCCGGCACCATCACCCCGCACACCCGCTTCGAAGCCGAAGTATACGTGCTGGGCAAGGAAGAAGGCGGGCGGCACACGCCGTTCTTCAAGGGCTACCGACCGCAGTTCTACTTCCGCACCACCGACGTCACCGGTTCGGTCGACCTGCCCGAAGGGGTCGAGATGGTGATGCCCGGCGACAACGTGCGGGTCGTGGTCAGCCTGATCGCGCCAATCGCCATGGACGAGGGTCTGCGCTTCGCCATCCGCGAGGGTGGCCGCACCGTCGGCGCCGGCGTCGTCGCTAAAGTTATCGAGTGAGCGTCATGACCACCACCAGCCAACGTATTCGCATCCGCCTCAAGGCGTTCGACCACCGGTTGATCGATCAGTCGGCGCGGGAAATCGTCGAGACCGCCCGGCGCACCGGTGCCCAGGTTCGCGGCCCCATCCCGCTGCCGACCAAGATCGAGCGCTTTACAGTGCTGGTCTCGCCACATGTCAACAAGGATGCCCGCGATCAGTACGAGCTGCGTACCCACAAGCGGTTGATGGATATCGTTGATCCCACTGATAAGACGGTTGACGCGCTAATGAAGCTCGATCTTGCCGCCGGTGTGGATGTGCAAATCAAGCTCAACTAGACGTTCAAGTCCAGGTCATGAGGGGCAGCCTTCCCCTCCTCTGACCTGAAGTCGTGATTAGGTAGAGGAAATAAAAATGGCAATCGGACTCATCGGCCGCAAGGCCGGTATGACTCGTGTTTTCACGGAAGAAGGCGTGTCGATTCCCGTCACTCTGATTGAAGTCGAGCCCAACCGCGTCGCACAGGTTAAGACTGAAGAAACCGACGGGTACCGCGCCCTGCAAGTCACGGTCGGTAGTCGCCGCGCCAGCCGGGTAACCAAACCCATGGTTGGCCATTTCGCCAAGGCCGGCGTCGCGGCAGGTCGTGGTCTGTGGGAATTTCGCTTGGCGGAGGACGAAGGTGCCGGGATTGATGTGGGCGCCGAACTCAAGGTGGATTTATTTCAAGCCGGTCAGAAGGTGGATGTGACCGGCACCACCATCGGCAAGGGTTTTGCCGGTGCCATCAAGCGCCATCATTTCCGCAGCCAACGCGCCAGCCACGGTAATTCACGATCCCACCGTGCCCCCGGTTCCATCGGGCAGAACCAGAGCCCCGGCCGGGTGTTTAAGGGTAAGAAAATGGCCGGTCACTTGGGCGCAGCGCAGCGCTGTACGCAAAACCTGGAAGTGGTTCGGGTGGATGTGGAGCGCAACCTGTTGGCGATTAAGGGTGCAGTGCCAGGAGCCAAGGGTGGCGATGTGATGATTCGACCCGCCGTGAAGGCACGCCGGTAAGGAGGAGATATGGAACTTCAGGTCAAGAACGCGAACGGCGCGGCGTCCGGCCAACTCACGGTTGCCGATGAGACCTTTGCGCGGCCGTTTAACGAAACGCTGGTGCATCAGGTGGTGGTGGCCTATCTGGCCGGTGCTCGCTCCGGTACCCGCGCGCAGAAAAACCGTGCCCAGGTTAGCGGCGGCGGCGCCAAACCGTTTCGGCAGAAAGGGACCGGTCGTGCTCGTGCCGGTACCACCCGCGGCCCGTTGTGGCGAGGTGGCGGTGTGACCTTCGCGGCCAGGCCGCAGGATCATTCGCAGAAAGTCAACCGGAAAATGTATCGTGCCGCCATGCGCGCCATTTTTTCCGAACTGCTGCGCCAAGATCGGTTGCTGGTTGTGGATGCGCTGGATGTTCCAGAAATCAAGACCAAGCACATACTTGCGCAGATGCGGGCACTGGATTTGGTCGATCGAGGCCGCGTGCTGGTGGTGACCGAAAACGTCGATCTCAATCTGTGTTTGTCGGCACGTAACCTGCCCGACGTGGCGGTCAGCGATGTGATCGGCTTGGATCCGGTCAGCCTGGTGGGCTCCGAGAAGGTATTGATGACAGCGGGCGCGTTGCAGCGCGTCGGGGAGTGGTTGGCATGAACCAGGAACGGCTGCTGAAGATTCTGCTGGCCCCGCATGTCTCGGAAAAAAGTAACCGGGTCGCCGAGCGGTACAATCAAGTGGTGTTTAAGGTGATCCCGGATGCCACTAAACCGGAAATCCGGAATGCAGTGGAGTTGCTGTTTAAAGTCAAGGTCAGGGGCGTCACGGTCGTCAACGTTAAGGGTAAGCGCAAACGTTTCGGGGCTACCTACGGGCAGCGTTCGGATTGGAAAAAAGCGTACGTTTCCCTGGAAGCCGGCAATGAAATCGACTTTATGATGGCGGAGTGATTGAGCGCTCGCCGCCCCGCTATATGAATAAAAGGTGAAACCCCATGCCTATCGTTAAGACCAAACCAACTTCGCCAGGCCGGCGCTTTGTAGTTAAGGTTGTCAGTCCAAACTTACACAAGGGTCGGCCCTATGCGCCGTTGCTGGAAAAGCAGACCCGCAATGGTGGCCGTAATAATATGGGTCGCATCACGACCCGGCATCAGGGCGGTGGCCACAAGCAACATTACCGGCTGGTCGATTTCAAGCGTGATAAGGATAATATCCCGGCTCGGATCGAACGGCTCGAATACGATCCGAACCGCAGCGCGCATATTGCGCTACTGCTGTATGCCGACGGCGAGCGTCGCTACATCATAGCTCCGCGCGAGGTCGGTGTCGGCGTTACGCTGATGTCTGGACCGGCAGCGGCGATCAAGCCGGGCAATGCCCTGCCGTTGCGGAATATTCCGGTCGGCAGTCAGGTGCATTGTGTGGAGCTGCGGCCCGGGAAGGGCGCGCAGTTGGCCCGCAGCGCCGGCGCATCGGTGCAACTGGTCGCCCGCGAAGGTATCTACGCCACTCTGCGGTTGCGTTCCGGCGAGATTCGCAAGGTCCATGTGGATTGCAAGGCTACCGTCGGTGGAGTTGGCAACGAAGAACACAACTTGCGCTCACTGGGCAAGGCTGGCGCCAAGCGTTGGGTAGGTGTTCGGCCCACCGTGCGCGGCGTGGCCATGAATCCAGTCGACCATCCGCACGGCGGTGGTGAAGGTCGTACCTCGGGCGGCCGGCATCCGGTGTCGCCGTGGGGTGTGCCGACCAAGGGCTACAAGACCCGCTCGAACAAGCGCACCGACAAGTTCATCGTGCGCCGGCGAAAAGCGAAATAATGCAGGGGCCGTCCGGCTCTGGGTCGGACGGCCGCCCCGCCGAACCGGGGTCATGCAACCAAGAGGATAAGTTAAGGTGCCACGTTCGATTAAAAAAGGGCCATTTGTCGATCTTCACTTGATTAAAAAAGTGGAGCAGGCGGTTGCCACCAATACTAAGCGGCCGATCAAAACCTGGTCGCGTCGCTCGATGATTTTGCCGGATATGATCGGGCTGACCATCGCCGTGCATAACGGTCGCCAGCATGTGCCGATTCTGGTCAGCGAAAATATGGTGGGCCACAAGCTGGGCGAGTTTGCCGCTACCCGCACCTATCGCGGCCATGCGGCCGACAGAAAGTCCAAGTAAGGAGGCGAGCCGATGCAAGCTGTCGCTGTCATGAAAAACGTCCGGATCTCACCGCAGAAGGCCCGGTTGGTGGCCGATCAGATTCGTTGCCTGCCGGTGGATCGAGCGCTGCAAATTCTGACGTTCAGCAACAAGAAGGCGGCCCAACTGATCAAGAGTGTATTGGAGTCGGCTATCGCCAACGCCGAGCACAACGAAGGTGCCGATATCGACGAGTTGAAAGTGGCCACCATCTGTGTGGATGGTGGCCCGCTACTGAAGCGGATGCATGCCCGGGCCAAAGGTCGCGGCAATCGCATTGTCAAGCGCACTAGCCACATCACCGTGACCGTAGCCGAGTAGGAGCGAGAACGATATGGGTCAGAAAGTTAATCCCACGGGGATACGGCTGGGCATCGCGTCCGATTGGACTTCCAAATGGTACGCCGGCAGCAAAAGCTTCCCCGACCTGCTGGAAACCGATCTGCGGGTGCGCCAGTTTTTGAGGAAAAAGCTAGCCAACGCCGCAGTCAGCCGGATTCAGATCGAGCGGCCGGCCCGATTGGCACGCATCACGATCCACACCGCCCGTCCGGGCGTGGTGATCGGCAAGAAGGGCGAAGACATTGAGGCGCTGCGTAAGGCGGTCGCCCGGATGATGGGTTTGGAGGTCAAGGATCTGCAGATCAACATCGAGGAAATCCGTAAGCCGGAGCTGGACGCCCATCTGGTAGCCGAGGGTGTGGCCCAGCAGTTGGAACGGCGCATCATGTTCCGCCGGGCGATGAAGCGCACGGTTGCCAACGCTATGCGTTTGGGGGCGCTAGGGATTAAGATACAAGTTTCCGGTCGACTGAATGGGGCCGAGATCGCTCGTAGCGAATGGACCCGTGAAGGGCGGGTGCCGCTACATACCCTGCGTGCCAACATTGATTACGGCCTCGCCGAAGCCAGGACCACCTACGGGGTGATCGGCATCAAGGTCTGGATCTTTAAGGGCGAAGTGTTCGGTTTCGACCGACAGGGTGAGGCGAAGCTCGAGAAGGCGGCGGCCGGTTGAACGTCTGGGATTGTTGCGGAACTCCGCGCCGCGCTGCGGAGTTCCTTGTTTATAAACGAGACAGAACATGTTACAGCCGAAAAGAACTAAATTTCGCAAGCAGCGCAAGGGGCGCAACACCGGCGTTGCCACCAGCGGCACCCATGTCAGTTTCGGCGAGTACGGGCTGAAATGCACGACCCGCGGGATGTTGACTGCTCGCCAGATCGAAGCTGCTCGTCGGGCCATCAATCGCTACATCAAGCGTGGCGGCAAGGTGTGGATCCGTATTTTCCCGGATAAGCCCATCACCAAGAAGCCGCTAGAAGTGCGCATGGGTAGCGGCAAGGGCAATGTCGAGTACTGGGTGGCCAGGATCAAGCCCGGCCGAGTGCTGTATGAAGTGGAAGGGGTGTCCGAAGCCATCGCCCGCGAGGCATTCCGCTTGGCGGCGGCCAAACTCCCCGTGCGGACGGTCTTCGTGACCCGGACGGTGATGTGATGAATGTGAGCGAACTGCGGCACAAGAGCGCGGATGAACTGAAACAAGAACTGCTGGCGCTGTTGCGCGAGCAGTTCAACCTGCGGATGCAGAAGGCCACCGGCCAAGCGAGCAAATCCCATCTGTTCAAGCAGGTACGACACAGTATCGCGCGGGTCAAAATGGTGTTGAGCGAAAAGGCGGGCCAAGCATGACGGCGGAAAAACAGGCGGAGCGCACCCTGACCGGGCGCGTGACGAGCAACAAGATGGACAAGACCATCACCGTGGCCATTGAGCGGTTGGTCAAGCATCCGGTTTACGGCAAGTACATCCGCCGAACTACCAAACTCCACGCTCACGACGAGCATAATCAGTGCCGTGAGGGCGATATGGTGGATATCAAACAATGCCGGCCTTTGTCCAAGTCAAAATCCTGGATGTTGGTCGATGTGGTCCGGCACGCGCAGTAGCCGCCGCAACCGGGCCGGGGGCGCCCGATACGGCAGTCTTTTCCAAAATCCGTGAACGGAATGTAGAACCATGATTCAGATGCAAACGATGTTGGAAGTCGCCGACAACAGCGGCGCCCGCCGGCTGATGTGCATCAAGGTGCTGGGGGGGTCCCACCGCCGGTACGCGCATATTGGTGACGTCATCAAGGTCAGTGTCAAGGACGCGATTCCTCGCGGTAAGGTCAGCAAGGGCGAGGTTTATAACGCCGTGGTAGTCCGCACCCGCAAGGGTGTACGGCGGCCAGACGGTTCGCTGATCCGTTTCGACGGCAATGCCGCAGTGCTGCTCAACAACAAGCTGGAACCGATCGGTACCCGCATCTTTGGGCCAGTGACCCGCGAGCTGCGCGGCGAGCGGTTCATGAAAATTATTTCCCTGGCGCCGGAAGTGCTGTGAAGCAGGAGGAAGGCGGTAATGCGCAGAATTCGAAAAGACGATGAAGTGATCGTCATCGCCGGCAAGGACAAGGGTCGGCACGGCAAAGTGATGCGGGTGGTGAACGACGACCGCGTGCTTGTGGCCGGTGTGAACCTGATCAAGCGGCACACCAAGCCCAACCCAGCCCGCAGCGTGGCCGGTGGCATCGTCGAGCGCGAAGCGGCGATTCACAGTTCCAACGTGCTGTTGTTCAACCCGGCCACCAAAAAAGGCGATCGGGTCGGGTTCCGGATCCTGGAGGACGGCCGTAAGGTCCGCTACTTCAAATCCAATAATGAAGTCGTGGATGCCTGAGGAGACGGTTATGGCCCGACTGCAACACTATTATCGTGAAACGGTAATGCCGCGGTTGCGCGAGCAATTCAGTTACCAGAATGTCATGGAAGTGCCGCGTATCACCAAGATCACCCTGAATATGGGGGTTGGCGAGGCGGTTGCCGACAAAAAGGTGATGGAGCACGCGACTAGCCACTTGACCCAGATCGCAGGTCAGAAGCCGATTGTTACCCTGTCGCGTAAGTCCATCGCTGGCTTCAAGATTCGGGCCGGCTGGCCGATCGGCTGCAAGGTGACGTTGCGACGCGACCGGATGTACGAATTTCTGGATCGACTGGTGAATGTGGCCATCCCGCGCATCCGCGACTTCCGCGGATTCAGCGCCCGTGCCTTCGACGGTCGCGGCAACTATAGCTTGGGTGTGCGCGAGCAGATCATTTTTCCCGAGATCGACTACGACAAGATCGACGCTATCCGCGGCTTGGATATTACGATCACCACGACCGCGCGGACCGACGAAGAAGGACGCGCGCTTCTGGCCGCGTTCAATTTCCCGTTCCGGAACTGAGGATGAGTCTGTGGCAAAACAGAGCATGATCAACCGCGAGGCTAAGCGGACCCGTATCGTCGAGCAGTATGCCGCTAGGCGTGCCGCGCTCAAGGAAGCGATTCGCGATCCCGCCAGCAGCGACGAGCAACGGCGGGAGGCGCAAAAGCAGCTGCAGGTCTTGCCGCGCGATGCAAGCCCGGTTCGGTTGCACAATCGCTGTCGGTTGACCGGTCGGTCGCATGGCTTCTATCGCAAGTTTGGTTTGGGGCGCAATAAGCTGCGAGAAGCCACGATGCGCGGTGACGTGCCGGGCTTGCGCAAGGCCAGCTGGTAAATGTTCCGGCCTTGGATGGCCGGAGAAAACGCTTAAGTTCAGGGTTGACTCTACTGCTGGTAGGGGACCCGATACTGACTATGTGGAGTTGTTTTAGAATATGAGCATGACAGATCCCATCGCGGATATGCTGACGCGCATCCGCAACGCCCAGCGCGCCGCCAAGACTCAGGTCGGCATGCCGGCTTCCAAGCTGAAGGCGGCGATTGCCCGAGTGCTGCGGGACGAGGGTTACATCACCGATTTCGCGATAACGCAGACCACTCCCAGTAAGGCGGAATTGACCATTGCCCTCAAGTATTTTGAGGGTCGGCCGGTCATCGATCGGATCGAACGGGTCAGCCGTACCAGCCGACGGGTGTTCCGCAGCAAGGATGAATTGCCCAAGGTGATGGGTGGCTGGGGTGTGGCCATCGTGTCTACCTCCAAGGGTCTGATGAGCGACCGCGCGGCCCGCGCTGCCGGCCACGGCGGCGAAGTATTGTGTCTCGTGGCCTAAAGGAACGGCATTATGGCAACCGCAATCAAGGAAAAGAAGATTCGCGTCTCTCGCGTCGGCAAGCAGCCAATCGCTGTGCTGGCGGGAGTAGATGTGGTCATTAACGGCCAACATGTCGCTCTCAAGGGCAAGAAAGGTTTGGCCGAACTCCAGGTGCATCCATGGGTGACGGTCCGGCAGCACGGCGATGATTTGGTGGTCAATCCACACCAGATTACGAACGATCCCAAGCATCGGGCAATGACCGGTACCATGCGGGCTTTGCTCAACAACATGATGATTGGGGTTACCCAGGGGTTCGAACGCAAGCTGCAACTGGTCGGTGTCGGCTATCGTGCCCAAGCGCAAGGCAAGGTACTGAATCTGACCCTCGGCTTCTCTCATCCGGTCGAATTTAAGGTGCCGGAAGGTATTGCCATCGAGACACCCATCCAGACTGAAGTGATCGTTCGCGGGGTGGATAAGCAGCAGGTCGGCGAAGTCGCCGCCAAGATCCGTGCCTACCGGCCGCCGGAACCCTACAAGGGTAAGGGGGTACGTTATGCGAACGAGACCATCATCCTGAAAGAAGCCAAGAAGAAGTAAGGACTTGCCATGGATAAGAAAGCAGCCGACAAAAAAACCACGCGCCTGCGGCGCGGGTTGCGGACCCGGCTCAAGATCCGCGAACTGGGTGTTTGCCGGTTGTGCGTGCATCGCACGCCCCGCCACATCTACGCTCAGTTGATCAACCCGGATCCGACCGGTGACCAGACATTGGCGGCCTCATCCACCCTGGAGCCGGTATTGCGCCAGGCGCTAAAGAGCACGGGTGACGTTGAGGCGGCCAAGATGGTGGGTAAGGCGATCGCCGAGAAAGCCAAGGCCATCGGTATCACCCGGGTCGCGTTTGACCGCTCCGGTTTCAAGTACCACGGTCGGATCAAGGCGCTGGCTGACGCCGCCCGCGAAAACGGCTTGGAGTTTTAAGGAACAAACAGTATGGCGACGAATGTAGAAGGCACCCAGAATTCCGACGGCTTGCAGGAAAAACTGATCACTGTCAACCGTGTGGCCAAGGTCGTTAAGGGCGGCCGTCAGTTCGGTTTCACAGCGTTGACCGTGGTGGGCGACGGTAATGGCCGGGTTGGTTTGGGTTATGGCAAAGCCCGCGAAGTACCCATGGCCATCCAGAAAGCGATGGACAAGGCTCGTAAAAATATGTGCAGCGTGCCGTTGAACGGCGCCACCTTGCAGTATCCCATCACGGCGGAGCACGGCGCGGCGCGAGTGTTCATGCAACCGGCTTCCGAGGGTACCGGCATCATCGCCGGCGGTGCCATGCGCGCTGTGTTCGATGTGGTGGGTGTCAAGGATGTGTTGGCCAAATGCATCGGTTCTCGCAATCCGATCAATGTAGTACGGGCGACCATCCGCGGGCTAAGCACTATGAAGGCACCCGATTATCAGGCTGCCAAGCGCGGCAAGAATGTGGACGAAATCCGGAGTTGAGGGACATGGCCGACAAGCTGAAAGTCACTCTAGTCAAAAGCGTGCATGGCCGTCTGGCCGCGCATAAGGCGTGCGTGCGTGGGCTGGGGCTGCGACGATTGCACGGTAGCTCGGTGATCATCGATACCCCGGAGAACCGCGGTATGATCCGCAAAGTTTCCTATCTGCTGAAAGTCGAGGAGACCTGAAGCCATGCGACTTAACAACCTCAAGCCGGCGCCTGGCAGCCGGCCTGACAAGCAGCGGCTCGGGCGCGGTATCGGCTCTGGTCTCGGCAAGACCGGTGGGCGCGGTCACAAGGGCCAGCGCGCCCGATCCGGAGGCTACCACAAGGTCGGTTTTGAGGGCGGCCAAATGCCTTTGCAGCGGCGACTACCCAAGCGCGGCTTCCGCTCGATGACCGCTCAGTACACCGCCGAAGTACGGTTACGCGATCTTGCCAAGGTTGCAGCCGAGGTGATCGATCTGGCAGCGCTCAAAGCGGCTGATCTTGTGCCAGCTATTGCCAAACGAGCCAAAGTAATTCTGTCCGGAACGGTGGATAAGCCGTTGACCCTGCGCGGTTTGGCGCTGACGGAAGGTGCCAGCGCCGCGCTGCGGGCGGCTGGCGGAACGATCCACGAGTAGCGGCGATGGCAACTGCCCTGCCGGATCTCGGCAAAATGACCGAACTGCGCCAGCGCCTGCTGTTTTTGCTGGGGGCGCTGATGGTGTTCCGTATCGGCGCGCATATTCCGGTGCCGGGCATTGATCCGAACGCCATGGCACAGTTGTTCAGTCAGCAGCGTGGCACCATCCTCGATATGTTCAACATGTTCTCGGGCGGCGCCTTGGGCAGGTTGAGCCTATTCGCGCTCGGGGTGATGCCCTATATCTCGGCCTCGATCATCCTGCAGCTCATGTCCATGGTGGTGCCTTCACTGGAACAGTTGCGCAAAGAAGGAGGAGCTGCCGGTCGTCATGCACTAACCCGCTACACGCGCTATCTGACGGTGATGTTGGCGGCTTTCCAGGCGATCGGCGTCAGCATCGCGCTGCAGAGTCAGACGGTAGGTAGCGCCTCCGTGGTGATCGCGCCCGGCATCGGTTTCCTTATGACGGCCACGATAACGCTGGTGACTGGCACCATGTTTCTGGTGTGGCTGGGCGAGCAAGTGACCGAACGTGGCATCGGAAACGGTATTTCCATGCTGATTTTTGCCGGTATCGTCGCTGGTCTGCCGCATGCGGTGGGCGGTACCTTGGAATTGGCGCGCACGGGTGAATTGCATGTGATATTGGTGCTGTTCCTACTGGCGCTGACGGTCGTGGTGACCGGCTTCGTGGTATTCGTCGAGCGAGGGCAGCGGCGTATTACGGTCAACTATGCCAAACGCCAGCAGGGTCGGCGAATGTACGCTGCCCAGACCACTCACCTGCCGTTGAAACTGAACATGTCTGGGGTGATCCCACCGATCTTCGCTTCCAGCCTGATTTTATTTCCGGCGACGCTGGGCAGTTGGTTCGGCAACGCCCCCCATATGGGGTGGTTGCGCGATATCAGTTCAACTTTGTCGCCAGGACAACCGCTGTACGTGTTGCTCTACGCCAGCCTGATTATTTTCTTCTGCTTTTTCTATACGGCGCTGGTTTTTAATTCCAAGGAGACCGCCGATAATCTGAAAAAATCTGGGGCGTTTATTCCGGGTATTCGGCCAGGCGTACAGACGGCGACGTACATCGATAAGGTGTTGACCCGACTGACGCTGGTCGGAGCCCTCTATATCACCGTTGTCTGTCTGCTGCCGGAGTTCCTGATTCTGTACTGGCGGGTACCGTTCTATTTTGGTGGTACCTCGCTGTTGATTATCGTGGTGGTGGTTATGGATTTCATGGCTCAGGTCCAGGCACATCTGATGTCGCATCAATACGAAAGCCTGTTGAAAAAGAGCAGCTTCAAGGGCCAAAGCCTGCTGCGTTGAGCGGAAACCGCCCACCGTTGTCCCCACGATGTTTGCTGATTTTGGAGAACAATCATGAAAGTACGCGCCTCGGTCAAAAAAATTTGCCGTAATTGCAAAATCGTCCGCCGTGATCGCGTGGTTCGGGTGATTTGCAAGGATGCCCGTCATAAGCAACGGCAGGGATAAAACCGATTCATTTATATTGATCTACATCGTCGAGTGGGGTAAATTCCCGCTTCTTTGCGTGGTGAACACCCGGCACGAGGGGAGGAACTTCAAGGCATGGCCCGTATTGCAGGTATCAACATCCCGGTCAACAAACATGCGGTGATCGCGCTGCAGGCTATCTACGGGGTCGGCAAGACCCGTGCTAGCCAGATCTGTGCGGCGGCTAACGTCGCTCCGGACATCAAGGTCCGTGACCTGGATGAGGCTCAGGTGGATGCGTTGCGTGCCGAAGTCACCAAGCACATCGTGGAAGGTGATCTACGCCGTGAAGTATCCATGAGCATCAAGCGGTTGATGGACTTGGGGTGCTATCGCGGCGTGCGGCATCGGCGCGGCTTGCCGGTGCGCGGCCAGCGCACCCGAACCAACGCACGGACACGCAAGGGTCCGCGCCGCGCGGTTCGTAAGTAGGTCAGCGGTACTTTTTGGAATTTCATTGGCATAGGTTGGAGCATGGCAAAACCGGTTACCAAGACGCGCAAGCGCGTTAAAAAGAATGTCGTGGATGGCATTGCACACATTCACGCCTCGTTCAACAACACTATCATCACGATCACGGATCGTCAGGGCAACGCGCTGGCGTGGGCCACATCGGGAGGTTCCGGTTTTCGTGGGTCGCGCAAGAGCACCCCGTTCGCGGCGCAGGTCGCCGCCGAGCGGGTCGGGAATATGGTGAAGGAATTCGGCCTCAAGAACTTGGAAGTCAACGTCAAGGGACCTGGACCCGGTCGGGAATCCGCCGTGCGCGCGCTGAATGCCGCTGGTTTTAAGGTTATGAGTATTATGGACGTAACGCCTATTCCGCATAACGGTTGCCGTCCCCCGAAACGCCGTCGCGTTTAGTTCAGGAGTTATACCGTGGCGAGATATCTTGGTCCCAAGTGCAAGCTAAGCCGTCGGGAAGGCGTGGATCTGTTTCTGAAGTCCACCGCCCGTCCGCTGGAATCCAAGTGCAATCTGGAACGGTTGCCGGGCCAGCATGGTGCGCGGCGTCCCCGTCTTTCCGATTACGGAATGCAGTTGCGCGAAAAACAGAAGCTGCGTCGCATCTATGGAGTGCTGGAGCGGCAATTTCTTAATTACTACAAGAAAGCGGCTAGTGGCAAAGGTTCCACGGGTGAAAACCTGCTGAAGCTGCTGGAATGTCGGCTGGATAATGTCGTGTACCGCATGGGTTTTGGCAGCACTCGCGCCGAAGCTCGCCAGTTGGTTTCCCACCGGGCGGTTACCGTCAATGGCCAGCGGGTCAACATTCCTTCCTATCAGGTTAGGCCAGAAGATGTGGTTGCGATTCATGAAAAGAGTCGCACTCAGACCCGCATTCAGTACTCGCTACAACTGGCTCAAGGCCATGGTTTTGTGGATTGGGTCGAAGTGGACGCCAGCAAAATGAGCGGGGTGTTCAAGCGAATTCCCGATCGTGGTGATCTGCCACCGGATATCAACGAATCTCTGGTTGTAGAGCTGTACTCCAAGTGATCGACCCCGAGGGGGAACGGATGGTGGGTGCTTTTGATTTGCTGAAACCGACCCGCGTCGAAGTGGAAAAGCTAACGCCGCGATTGGCGCGGGTGAGTGTGGAGCCGCTGGAGCGTGGGTTTGGCTATACCCTCGGTAATGCCCTGCGGCGAATTTTGCTCTCATCCATACCAGGCGCTGCGATTGTCGAGTGTGAAATTGAGCAGGTGTTGCACGAATACTCCACCATTGAGGGTGTGCAGGAGGATGTGATCGATATTCTCCTCAACCTGAAAGGCGTGGCGGTCACCCTGCAGGAAGGGGTGAGTGAGGCAAACCTGACGCTAACCAAGAAAGGTCCGGGGCCGGTCACGGCAGGTGATATTGAGAAGAGCCATGCCGTCGAGATCATTAACCCGGAGCATGTCATCGCTCACCTGACCAAGAGTGGTGAGTTGAGCATGCGGCTCAAAATCGAGCAAGGTCGCGGTTACTGGCCGGCGGCCCAGCGGGAGGGGTCCGACGGCGAATCGCGGCCGATCGGCCGGTTGCGCTTGGATGCTTCGTTCAGTCCGATTGAGCGGATCAGCTATCGGGTTGAGAGCGCTCGCGTCGAACAGCGCACCAACTTGGATAAGCTGATTCTGAATCTAGAAACCAATGGCACCATCGATCCGGAAGAGGCGATTCGCACGGCGGCTCGAATCCTGTTGGACCAACTGTCCGTGTTCGTGGATCTCAAGGGTAAAAGAGACGAACCTCTGCCGCCGCCGCCGGTGGATATCGATCCGGTCTTAATGCAGCCAGTGGATGATTTGGAGCTGACTGTGCGCTCGGCCAATTGCCTGAAAGCAGAGAATATCTACTATATCGGCGATCTGGTGCAGCGAACCGAGGCGGAGCTTCTTAAGACTCCTAATCTCGGCAAGAAATCGTTGACCGAGATTAAGGATGTGCTGGCCAAGTACAAACTAGCTTTGGGGATGAAGGTCGATAATTGGCCGCCACCAAATCTGAGCGTGGAAGCGGAAGAGCGTGCGGCAGCGCGGCGTGCTGCTGGTGCGGCAGCCGAGGCGGATAGGCCTCTGCAGGAGGAAGTAGATTCGAAGTCTGCGGTTAGTGATGCCGATGCCGATGCCGAGTAGGATCGCCTTTGGATTTTCCCTGAATTCAATGATTATTGACTACCCGATTTTAAGTCTTAAGGAATAACTGTCATGCGCCATCGCAAAGCCGGCCGCAAACTAAACCGCACCAGCAGCCATCGCAAAGCCATGCTGCGCAATATGGCTGCTTCGTTGTTTACCCACGAACTCATCCGCACCACCCTGCCTAAAGCCAAGGAGCTGCGTCAGGTAGCTGAGCCGTTGATCACGCTGTCGAAGCAGGATAGTGTGGTTCACCGCCGGCTGGCGTTTGACCGATTGCGCGACCGGGCTGTGGTGACCAAACTATTTAATCAATTGGGGCCACGCTATCAGTCGCGTCCAGGCGGTTATCTGCGTATTCTAAAATGCGGGTTTCGGGCTGGCGACAATGCACCGATGGCCTATGTCGAGCTGATGGATCGCCCCGATGCGGCGGGTGAATGAGCCAAGCTTCGTATCCAATTGAAAAAAGCCGGACTCAAGCCCGGCTTTTTTATTGCGGGGCAAGGAGAATTACTGTGAAACCAAATCGCTGGTAGTCAATACCAGACGAGCTGACCCAAAGTTACTCGTTGGCTGCTGAAGCTACGGCAAACGAACAAGACTCCTAGTGGGTATCCCGTTACTTAGCGATGGCTTCGCGGAGCTGCTGGCTTAACCCTTGAATTACCAGCAGGCTATAGCGCGCTTCAGGCAATTCAGGGTAAGGTCCGAAACACTCGCCAAACACTTTGAACCACCAGCCGCTTTCTTCGAACCACACGAATGGATGCTGAGATTTGTAGACACCGCGCATGATTTTAACCTCTCACCTGTAACAAAAAGCACTGGCCTGCTGCTTGGCCAAACTTTCCCATCGTTTAATATTATCGTGCTAACGCACACTCGGCTTACGAGCGGCGCTGGAAGATACTAGGTAAAACCGGATGGGCACCGATGCCGGCTGCGTCACGGCTTGGTTAATCTGGAACAACCAGATCACTATGACAGTATAGATATTATTTTGTTGCAATGCAGGATGCTTGCTTGCCGCAGCCGTCCGATCAAATTTTCATGGGCGCAGTATCCCTCCTCTGCCCACCGCCGGGCCGACGTGCTGGGTTAGGATGATAAAAGGGTCGGGGCCGGCAATCCGTCAACCTGCAATAAAATCTTGCCGACATGGCGGTTGGATTCCATCAGGGCATGAGCGGTGGCAGCCTCGGTAAGAGAGAAGACTTGGTCGATAATCGGCCGGATCATACCAGCAGCGAGTAGCGGCCAGACTGTCTTTTTCAGGGCCGTGGCGATGGGCATTTTGTCTTCGATGGGTCGGGCGCGCAGGGTCGATCCGGTGATGGTCAGCCGCTTCATCATCACTGGCGCCAGATTCAGCTCCACCTTGGCGCCGCGCAGGAAGGCGATGAAAACCAACCGACCTTCAACTGCCAGCGCGCTCAGATTACGCTGCATATAGTCGCCGCCGACCATATCCAGGATTACATCCACACCCCGGTTGCGCGTGATCTCCTTGACCGTTTGAACAAAATCCTGCTCGCGGTAGTTGATGACGTACTCGGCGCCCAAGTCCAGACACGCCTGGACCTTTTCGACACCGCCAACCGTGGCGAAGACCCGCGAACCCAATGCCCTGGCCAGTTGGATCGCAGTGGTGCCGATACCGCTGGCGCCGCCGTGAACCAGCAGGATTTCGCCGGGTTGCAGTCGCGCTCGGTCGAAGACGTTGCTCCAAACGGTGAAGAAGGTTTCCGGTAGGGCGGCGGCCTGTTGCAAGGTCAATCCGGCCGGGATGGGTAAACACTGAGGCGCGGGCGCGGTGCAATATTCGGCGTAGCCGCCGCCGGTCAGCAGGGCGCAGACCTCGTCGCCGATCCGCCAGTCGTTCACGCCTTCGCCGAGCGCGGCTATGGTGCCGGCGACTTCCAGCCCCGGGATGTCCGAAGCGCCTGGTGGCGGCGGATAACTGCCCTGACGTTGCAAGCAGTCGGGACGATTGACGCCCGCAGCGGCGACCCTGATCAGGACCTCGCCGGCGGCAGGTTGCGGGACCGGGCGCTGTTTGGGCGCCAATCTGTCGGGACCGCCGGGTTCCGTGATTTCAATGGCTGTCATCAGCTCGGGTATTTGAGGATACATGGGGCTATCTCGGATTTGAGGCTGTAGGAGTGGCTTTTGCGCTGCTTGGGTCCATCAGGAACATTTCGAGTCGCCGCAGTTCAGGCAGGTCAGGCATCCATCCATGACGATGACCGCCTTGGTTTGGCACTTGCCGCAGAGGGTGGCTTCCGGTGGAAAGCCGCTGGCGCCGGCATCCTCAACCGCCTTCATGCTGGCTTCGTACTTGTTGCGATGTTCCTCGATCAACTGGCGCTGACGTTCGTCGGGACCGTCTTCCTTGAACATGCCGATCGAGCGCAGGTGGGATTCAATCACATCGCCGATCTCCGCGACCAGCGAGGGCATGTATTTGCCGCCCTTCTTGAAGTAGCCGCCTTTCGGATCGAACACTGAGCGTAGTTCTTCCACCAGAAAAGTCACGTCGCCGCCCTTGCGGAATACCGCCGAGATGATGCGGGTCAGGGCGACGATCCATTGGAAATGCTCCATCGCCTTGGAGTTGATGAAGATTTCGAACGGGCGGCGGATTTCGTCCGGGGTGCCTTGATTGAGCACGATGTCGTTGATGGTGATGTACAGCGCGTGATCCGACAGTGGCGTTTTCACCTTGTAGGTGGCGCCGGGGAGGATCTCGGGGCGGGCCAGACTCTCATGCATGTGTTGCAGGGCAGCCGGCGAACGGCTCACCGGCGTGGGCGGCGCGTCGTCGGATTTGACGACGCTGTAGGCGACGATTTTCTTGTCGATCTTGATGGCCATTGTTTTGTCTCCTCCGAGTGAAGAAGAATAGCCCCTATATTGCAAGGGGCTGTGATATCTCACAAGATCAGGTTTAAATCAGCAGCGGGAGGATTGCACTGGCAATCGTACACGCCCTACCTGATCGTGAGCAGGACGCTGATAAGAGGTACAGCGCGCAACAACACCAGCAGTGCCACAATCACCGCAAACCAGCGGAGTACTAGCGGGGCTCGTGGAGTTTGGCAGAGCCGGATCATTAAACGCATAAATGTGTTCATTGGTGTTAAATCTCTCGATAAGTTGAGACATTAACCCCGATAGCCGTTGCGGGCGCAGCCTAGTTTGGTCGCTGTCCACATTGCTCAGCCTTGACCATTTGTGATTGAGGCTCTAAGCTTCATGCAGCTACAGCAATAAGCTAAAAAGATGCGTGGCTTGCTTTAATAAGGGATAGTAGC
Source organism: Candidatus Competibacter sp. (assembly GCA_049663445.1). Lineage (GTDB taxonomy): Bacteria > Pseudomonadota > Gammaproteobacteria > Competibacterales > Competibacteraceae > Competibacter. The sequence continues at coordinate 3,908 of JBATDL010000318.1, read as the reverse complement.
CCTTGTTAAAGCAAAAGTTAAAGCAAAAAATATCAACGAGTTACAGGGTCGTATGAAACAAGGCCAAATTTCAACGCCCAATTTTCGCTTGGGCGTTTTTCATTGATGGATTCTCTCGATAGATACCCCCTACGATTCGTCAAGCTGTAGAGACTGGATGGTCAGCATTCGTATATACTGCCCGCTTTTTAAGGCTTAGAATTTCCCGTAATACCCCTCCTTGATCGCGTCGAACAGGTTTGCCGCTGAGTGAACCTCCCCATCGTACTCGATCTCCTCGTTGCCCTTGACCTCCAGTACGCTGCCATCTTCGAGTTTGAAGCGGTACAAGGTGTTTTCCAGATCCTTCTCCTTGACCAGTACACCCTGGAACGCCTCGGGGTTGAAGCGGAAGGTGGTGCAGCCTTTCAGCCCCTGTTCGTAGGCATACCGGTAAATGTCCTTGAAATCCTCGTAGGGGAAGTCAGGGGGGACGTTGGCGGTCTTGGAGATGCTGGAATCGATCCACTTCTGGGCAGCAGCCTGAATGTCCACATGCTGTTTGGGGCTCACTTCATCGGCGGTGATGAAGTAGGGGGGCAATTGCGCTTCGGCCGATTCCGCTTCGGGCAGGGTCTTGGGGTTGATGAGATGTCGGTAGGCCAGCAGTTCGAAGGAGAAAACATCCACTTTCTCCTTGGATTTCTTGCCGGGACGGATGATGTTACGGGAGTAGTGATGGGCGAAGCTGGGCTCGATGCCGTTGCTGGCGTTGTTGGCCAGCGACAGCGCAATCGTTCCCGTCGGCGCGATAGAGCTGTGATGGGTAAACCGTGCGCCCACCTCAGCCAATTCGTTCACGAGGTCTGGATCGATTTCGGCGATTTGTTGCATGTAGCGGCTGTATCGGGCGTGCAGGATACGGCCAGGAATCCGGTCGCCTTCCTTGATCCCGTCGCGGACCATTTCCGGGCGTTTGTGCAACATGTCCGTGGTAACGGCGAACTCTTGTTCGAGGATGGGGGCCACCCCTTTTTCCAGAGCGAGTTCCAGCGCGACGCGCCAACCGCTCAGGGCCATTTCGCGGGTGACGTCCTCGGTAAAGGTCAGCGATTCCGGCGATCCATAGCGGATGCCGAGCAGGGTCAGCGTGGAACCCAGTCCGAGGTAACCCATGCCGTGCCGGCGCTTGCTGAAAATCTCCTGCCGCTGTCGTTCCAGCGGTAGTCCGTTGATTTCCACGACGTTGTCGAGCATGCGGGTGAAGATGGCAACCACGTTCCGGTAAGTCTCCCAGTCGAACCGGGCCTTTGGGGTGCAGGGGTTCTGGACGAACTGCGTCAGATTGATCGAGCCGAGCAGGCACGAGCCGTAAGGGGGCAGAGCCTGCTCGCCACATGGGTTCGTGGCCCGGATGTTTTCGCAGAACCAGTTGTTGTTCATCTCGTTGACCCGATCGATGAGAATGAATCCGGGTTCGGCGTAATCATAGGTGGAGGACATGATCACGTCCCACAGGCGGCGGGCGCGGATGCTCCGGTAAGCTTTGCAGGCGACCTGGCCATGGTCGTTGACGATCAAGCCATTGGTGGTCGGCCATTCGCGCCAGACGATCTGGCCGGCGTCGTTGAGGTCAACCCGATCCTGCTCGGCTTCCTTGGCGAGCAGCGGAAACGCCAGTAGCCAATCGGCATCCTGCTGGACGGCGTCCATGAATTCCCGGGTGATCAGCAGTGAGAGATTGAACTGTCGCAGTCGGCCCGCCTCGCGTTTGGCGCGGATAAACTCCATCACATCCGGATGGCCGATGTCGAAGGTTCCCATCTGCGCGCCCTGCCGTCCGCCCGCCGACGACACGGTGAAACACATCTTGTCGTAGATATCCATGAAGGACAGCGGCCCGGAGGTGTAGGCCCCGGCGCCCGAGACATAGGCGCCGCGCGGGCGCAGCGTGGAGAATTCGTAGCCGATGCCGCAGCCGGCCTTCAGCGTTAGCCCCGCTTCATGCACCTTGCGTAGGATATCGTCCATGGAATCCTGAATAATCCCGGACACCGTGCAGTTGATGGTGGATGTGGCGGGTTTGTGTTCCCAGGCGCCGGCGTTGGAGATGATGCGTCCTGCTGGGATGGCACCGTGCCGCAAGGCCCACAGAAACTTCTCGTTCCAGCACGCGCGCAGTTCCGGGGTCGTTTCCACCTCGGCCAGCGCCAAGGCTACCCGTTGGTAGGTGTGGTCGATCGTCTCGTCGATCATTTGTCCATCCTTGGCCTTGAGGCGGTACTTTTTGTCCCAGATATCCCAGGACGCCGGTTGCATCGGTACGTCGGCGGCGGCGGTTGGGCGGTCAACGGGCTTGAGGTGGGCGGTCTTCATGGGGCCGGGGGTCTCCGGAATAGGTTCTTAAGCATAGACTGGACGCGGTTTCTGCAATGGGCCGGGTCGGTATCGCTGGCACGGTTGGCGGTAGCGGGTGCGCTTCGCGGTCCAAGTCACCAGATTCTAGAAGATGCGGGGAAAATTTTCAGGTAAAATTCCTACATAATGTGTTTAATGAAACATCAACCACTAGATAGTGTGTGTTGGTCCAGTATGGACATATTTTGACCGTTAACGATCGGCAAGACCTGTATTGGTGGTGGGCCTGTGAAACAGCGATGGGTGGAAACCTTAGTTGTCAAGGGATGGCGCCGGTGGTATAACCGGCTAAACTCTAATGGGTGCCGTTAATAACGGATATAAAAACCGAGGGAGAAACCATGAAGATCTCTAACGCCCTTCTTGTCATCCTCTGCCTCGGGCTGGGGGCTTGCACGACTCCGATGCCCGTTGAGACAGGCTATCCGCTTACATACCAGCAGAAGATGCAATCGGCGCATCACTGGGATGTTATGGCGATTGATGTGGCCAACTGGATCCAAGATGCGCTGATCGGCCCAGCTCCAAAGCAGGGTGAGGGCCAAGCGGCCGCTGCTCAGGACAACCGTCCGATCATCACGCTATACGTCCAACAGCCTCGATACGAAAGCAGTGCGGACGGGGCGTTCTACAATTTGCTAACTACGCATCTGGTGGAACGGGGGTTTGTCGTCACCACCAACCCATCGGCGGGTTATCCGGTGTCCTACGACATGCAGGTGGTGACGGATCGGTTGCCGGAAACCACGAAACATGAAGTCATCCTGAATGTTTCGGTGATGAATGCCGAACGTTATCTGATTCGGTATAGCAATGTTTATTACATCGGCGACAAGAGCCAGTACATCGCCATGCAACCATCGACTAGCCGTATCATAGAGGTGGTCGGACCATGAATGGGAACACGATTTTGCGTGGCGCGGTTGCGCTGCTGGCCGTTCTCGGCTTGGGTATCGTGGGGTGTGCCTCCACGGATGACGCCCCGACGCGGCCGATCATTCGGGACGCAAACCTGGTCGAGCAAAACTATAGCGCGGCTGATGCCCTGCTAACGCGAACTCCTTGGCTTAAGGAGAGGAACGAGCCGCTGTTAGCGGCCACGTTTGTGGATATCAATAATCTCGAAATATCATCCGGTCTTGGGCGGGTGATCGGCGAGCAAATCGGCTCCCGGTTCGCGCAGCAGGGCTTCACGGTGATGGAGATCAAGATGCGCAACAACATCTACGTCGCCGAAGGCGCCGGCGAATTTGCGTTGTCGCGCTCGGTCAAGGAAATCAGTCAGTCGCACAATGCAGCGGCGGTGATCGCCGGTACCTATGCGGTCGGGCGGCAGTCGGTGTTTGTGAACGCCCGCCTGATTCGGGCAACGGATAATCAGGTACTGGCTGCATATGATTACGTACTACCACTTGGGCCTGACGCCAGGGCGCTGGTAGCTGCGCAATAGGCAAAGCGGGCAGGGCGATTGCTGTTGGTTCGCTAAGCGCTTTCTTTACGGAAAACGCCCC
>JBATDL010000317.1:0-3304 GCA_049663445.1 Candidatus Competibacter sp. | reverse complement strand
CGCCGGCGAGCCAGCGAAAGCCACACTGCCCGGGAGCAGTTGGAGCAGGCTCACCGGGAACGACTGGCCACCGATGTGGCGTTGCTGGAGCAGCTTCGTGCGGAGCGTACCCGGCTGGAAGAACAGTTGCGCGCCGAGCAATTGCGCGCCGAACGGACCTGGAGCGAGCGGCTGGCGGCCGAGCAGACGAAACTGGAGCAGTTGAAGGCCGAACAGGTTCAGGCGGAGCGGGCGCGGGACGAACGACTGGCAATTGAGCAGGCGAAGTTGGAGCAGTTGAAGGCCGAACAGGCTAAAGCCGAGCAGATGGCCGAAGCCTTGCGGGTCGAGCGGGAACAGCTTGAGCGGAGCCGGCTGAAGCGAGCGGGCGTGACGCCGACACGGCAGGTGCAGCCCGATCCGCCGGCGGGTCCGTCGACGGATCGGGCGAGCGAATTGCGGCGGGTCGCCGTCGCTCCGGATGCCGAGGCGTTGACCATCGAAGAGCTGGACAGACTGATCGAGCACTACACCAGCGCTTATCGGCGCGGCGATCTCGATGGCTTGATGAGTCTGTTCTCGGCCGATGCCCGTGGCAAGGAGGGAAGCAGTCGCGACCGCATTCGCCAGGATTACGGAACGCTGTTCGGCGCGCACCGGGTTAGGCGGATGCAGTTGCACGATCTGAGTTGGGCGCGCGATGGTGGCTCCGCCAGCACCGTCGGTCGCTATGAAGTGTGGTTGCAGCGACGCGACAATGGCGATTTGATTCAGTTGACGGGCAATATCCACTTCAAAGTGCGCAAACGGGACGGGCATCTGTCCATCGTGGCCATCGATTACGCGTGGCCGGGACATTGAGTCGAACGGAAACTGCAATCTACGACGGCCGAAAAAGCCCAAAACATGATGGTGACGAACAGTAAGACAATCGGGGCAGTGGGTTTAACCGTGCTGGGCACGGTGCTGGCCTGGCGAGTGCTGGTGACCGGTCTGGCCGAGTACTACGCCGGCCGGGATACACCGGAGGCCGACGCTGGCGCGTTGCGCTGGCAGAGCGATCAGCCGGCGGCGTTGTACCGGCAGGGTCTGGCGCTGGCCGAGCGCGATCCGGCCGCTGCCAAGCGGCTGTACCAAGCGGCGGCCTGGGCTAATCCCACCGACGCGCTGGTCTATTTGGCGCTGGCCGAACTGGAAGCGGGGGCTGGCCAGCCGTCGACTGCGGTCGCGTTGGCGGAAACGGCCGATACGTTGGGGCCGATGCGTACGCCGGTGTTGGCCCGTTCGGCGGCGTTCTGGCTGGCTCAAAATCGGCCGGACCGGACGCTGGCGCGTTGGGACATGTTGCTGCGGAACCGACCGGGAACCGCCACTCAGTTGTATCCGCTGCTACTGCGCTGGGCCGAGAATGCCGAGGCGAGGCCGTTATTGCGACCGCTGCTGGCTGATCCGCCGCAATGGTGGGATCAATTCTTCGCCTATGTCGCGGCTAAGGCGGCGCGCTTGGAAGCGGTGGTCTTCCTGTATCGCAACCGTGAACGGAGAGGAAAACCGCCTGAAACCGCCGAACAAAGAGTGTATCTGGAGCGGTTATGGCGGGAAGGGCACTGGCTGGAGACGTATCTGGCTTGGTTGAGTGGGCTGGACGAACGCCAGCAACAGGGTTTGGGCAACCTCTACAACGGCGGCTTTGAGTTGCCGGTCACCGGGTTGGGTTTCGACTGGCGGATCTCGGCGCCGCGCGGGGCGCTGGTCGAAATCGCCGAGACCTACGGCACTCACGGCGGCAAAGCCCTGCATGTCACCTTTAACGGTCAGCGGCTACGTTTCCGGCATGTCCGTCAGGCGCTGTATCTGGAACCGGGCCGCTACCGCTTGCAGGGGCGGGCGCGCCCGGATAGCTTGCGGGCGGAACGGGGCCTGCGTTGGACGGTGCGCTGCGGCGGTTCGGGCGAGCGGCGGCTGGTGGAGGGGCCATCCTTTGTCGGTTCCGACGACTGGCGGCCTTTTACCCAGGATTTCACGGTTCCGGAGGCGGATTGTCCGGTGCAATGGCTGGAGTTGGAGCTGGAGGGCCGGGCGGAACTGGATTTCGAGGCTCAGGGCGAGATCTGGTTCGACGATCTGGCAATCAGTCGGCAGGGTTAGCGGTATGCCTTCCGGTGGGCGTTCGCCGGTTTGGCCACCGCCGATTTTTCGAACTGTTCAAACCTTGCGCCAGTGTATAGTTTACCTTTTGTTGTATACTTTGCATTAGGATGTGGTTGTGCCGCCTCTCGGGCGGACTTGAAGATGGTGGTCGAAAGCGAGAGGGTTGACGAATCATGAAAATACAAGCGATGACTGCGAGTTTGGCTTTGGCCTTGGCGGGATACGCTGCCGGCGCCAGCGCGTTGGAGCCATCGGCCGTGCTGCGGCAGATGCAAGGGCGAGTGTTCGCCGACCAAGCCACGACAGTAGGCTTGGCTCGGGATGGCCTGCCTTTGTACGCCGGCAACCGGGTGGTGGCAGTCGCCGGCGGCCGGGCGGAAGTGGTATACCCGGATGGCTGCACGGTGGCGGTACCCGAGAACAGCCTGTTGGCTGTCGGAACGCCGGAGCAGTGCCGCCAAGGGCAGGCTCGCGTCCGCACCATCGACGGATTCCAGGACACCCGCATCGGCCAAGCGGGTCCGCTGCCAGCGTCAGGGTCCAGCCCCGTTCAGGCGAGCGCGGCCGGTGGGGGCAGCAGGTGGGACGCGCGGCTGGAACAGCCGAAGGGCTCCACCTTTGTGGAGGAACGCGGTGTCCGGGCGCCGGCCAAACAAAATATGGGTGTCGAGAACGACACTCGATTGATCACCGAGAAGGACAGCGAAGTTACGGTAGTTTTTAAAGGCTGCGAGGTGGAGGTCGGTCCTGGCGAGCGCGTCAAGGTCGAAGAATTGAGAACCCGGTGCAATGAAGGCGTTTTGGATGGCGCCAAGACTGGCAAGGATCTGGTGGCGGGGCTGAAGCAACCGAAGGGCGATGTGTTCGTCGGCGAGGGGAGTGGTCGGGCGCAAGTGCGTTCGAGAAGGCCTGTCGTTGGCGACGACCTGATCGTTACTGGAGCGGGCAGCCGGGTCATTGTCGTGTTCGACGGTTGCCAGACACGGGTAGGAGAGGATGAGAAGGTGCTGGTCAAGGATCTGTCGAGCCTTTGCGTAGCGGGTTTGTGGGCAGGTACGGGCGCTGCTGCTGGGACGGCTGGAGCCGCTGGGTTTATCACCGGACCGACCGTCATTGCCGTGGCGGGCGTGGCGGCGGTCGCAGGGGCCATCGCATCAACCAACAATAATGACGC
>JBATDL010000316.1:0-2370 GCA_049663445.1 Candidatus Competibacter sp. | reverse complement strand
CCGCCGGCCCTGCCACCGATCAAGCTGGTGAGTCGCTCCAGCAGCACCGCGCGGGCCACCGCTCCCGCCAAACCGATGAACCGCTCCAAGCCGGCGACGAGCACGACCGGCAGTGTCCGCAGTCCGGCTGAAACCATCAGCCGCTGGGTCAGCCGTACCAGCAAGGCGGTGGGTTCGGAAGTGCAACGCGGTCTGGAAAGCGCCAACCGGGCACTGAACGGCAATGGCGAGACCGCTCAGGTTGAACGCCGCGATCACTGGTCTCCCCGCTACAGCGAACGGTCGGATTCTCTCCCGCAACGGCGGCAGGAATACCGCTGATCCCGATATCCGTCTCCTCTTCTCCCTTGCCAACCGAATGAATCGACTGCTAGCCATCGTCGCTCGCTGCCTCCGCCGGCCAAGGTGACAGCAGACCCACTTCGGGACGGCGAGCGCACAGTAATTCATGAAACAGCCGGGCCAGGCGCGGGGCCTGTCGGTTGTTGGGGGTGTGAATGAAGACATACGGTTCCCGGCCCTCGTCCAGCCAGAGTTCAAGCTTGTCCAGCCAGGGTTGCAAATACGGCGGGTTCGCCTCGGGAACGGGATGGCCGATGTAACGGATGAATGGGCGTGAACCCAAGCTGATGGCGTGAACCGGCAGGCGCGGTTTCCGACCCTGGGCGGTTCGGGTATCCGGATCGCTCGGGTCGGCATCGAACAAGGCGCGGCTGTCCAGCATGACTCGGTCGAGACCGAGATCCCGCAACAACCGGTTTAACAGGCGCTCCGCCTCGCCCTTGGCGAAAAAGGCTCGATGCCGAACCTCGACCGCGCACTGAAACCCGGCCGGCAGCACGGTCAGATAATCGCGCAACACCGGCAGATCGTCCGGGCCGAAACTGGGCGGTAATTGCAGGAAGCTCGGACCCAACCGCCCAGCCTCCGCCAGCGGCGCCAGCCGGTTCAGAAACTCCGCCGTTTCCGCCGCGACACCACACAATCGCCGTTCGTGGCTGACGACGCGCGGAAACTTGAAACAGAACCGAAACCCCGGCGCGGCCTCGTCTCGCCAGCGCAAAACAGTTTCCGGCCTGGGCAACCCGTAGAAGCAACTGTTGCCTTCAACCGTGTCGAACGCCGCCGAATACTGGCGCAGAAAATCACGGGGCTTGGCGGCGGAGGCAAATAGCTCGCCGACCCAGTCGCGGTTGCTCCACACCGGACAGCCGAGGTGATAACGGGCAAGCGTCATGATCGATACTGCCGAATTTCGCGGGTGCGCTGACCGGGAGATCCAATTGAGCTTGTGATACTAACGTAATTGAGATGGTTCGGGCAGCGGATCGGGGATTTTTGACAGGCCGTTCGAACTGAACCGGCGCTTTATGGACTCGGGACCGGCAACAGGGCGTCCTCGCCCACCTCGTCGGTCCATACCGTGAACCGCTCCAGCCGGCTGGGGCCGAAGGAGGTGAGCAGCGCCACATCGGCGGCGTCGTGGCCGTGGGCCATCAGCACCCGGCCGATGCGGGGGATGTTGTTACGCGGGTCGAAGGGGTACCAGCGATCGCCCAGATACGCCTCGAACCAGGCGCTAAAATCCATCGGACCCGTCACCGGCACCCCGATATCGCCCAAATAGCCGGTGCAATATCGCGCCGGGATGTTCAGGCAACGGCAGAACGTGACCGCCAGGTGGGTGAAGTCGCGACAGACGCCGACCCGCTCCCGGTAGGTTTCGTAGGCGGTGCGGGTCTTGCAGGCCTGCATGTAGTCGAACATGACGTGGTTATGCACGAAATCACAGATCGCCTGTACTCGTGCCCAACCTTTCGGCACGGTGCCGAACAATTGCCAGGCCAGATCCACCATCCGATCCACCTCGCAATAGCGACTCGGCATCAGGAAGGTGAGCGTCGCATCCGGCAAGTCGTGGATTTCGTGCTGTTCGGCGGCGGGATTCTGCTGGTCCAGCTGACCGCTGTCCTCGACCACCGCGTCGTTCCAAAAGCGGATGGGACCGGCGGGGGCCACTAAACGGCCACAGCGGTTGCCAAACGCGTCGATGTATTCGCCGACCTGCACCGGCGGTTCGACCAGTAGATAGTCGCCCCGACGGATCGAGGGACCGCGCGAGGGATGAAGGTAGAGCATCGCGATGATCGGCGTCGGCGCCGGATGCTCGAAAATGATGTCGTAACCGGCCCGGATCAGCATAAGAATTCCTCAGCGTGGAGAAAACGGGGACCTGGAAAGCCTTAAGGTCGATGGATCAAGCGCTAAGTCACTGCTTGACCCGTGCATAGGTTTCAGACCGACTGAGCACGTCCAGGTGTTCATGCCGTAGTCTACTCACCGCCTGGCTAGTGGCGGCCCCCAATATAT
>JBATDL010000315.1:0-1701 GCA_049663445.1 Candidatus Competibacter sp. | reverse complement strand
AACCGGTTGATCTGCTCAAATTGCTCGTTCGTGAGATAATACAAACGATCCATGCTCAACGTCTCTGGCCGCAGATGACAGCTAACAGTCTCGCACACGAAGCATGATTTTGTGAACACGGCCTAGGCCGCGCGCGGCGCTTCCATCAGCGCCTTGACGTGCACCGCCACACTGGCGGCCAGCGCCGATAGGTTATAGCCACCCTCCAGTACCGATACCACCCGGCCTTCGCAACAGTCGGCCGCGACCACCAGAATCTCTTGGGTCAGCCACTCGTAGTCGCCCTCGTTGAAATTGAGTTCGGCCAGCGGGTCCAGGTAATGGGCGTCGAAGCCAGCCGAAATCAGAATCAATTTCGGTTGAAACCGCCGCAGCGCGGGTTCGATGTCCTGATGCCAAGCGTGGCGCAGGTCGGCCGAGCCACTTTCGGCCAGCAACGGGACGTTGATGATATTGCCGATCCCGCGTTCTTCACGGCGGCCGGTACCGGGGTAGATGTAAGCCTGATGGGTGGAGGCGTACAGGTAGCCGGGGTCATGCTCGAACGCCGCTTGGGTGCCGTTGCCGTGGTGCACGTCGAAATCGATCACCGCCACCCGTTCCAGATCGTAAACGGCGCGGGCGTGGGCGGCGCCGATGGCGGCGTTGTTGAACAGGCAAAACCCCATGGCCTGTGCCGGCTCGGCGTGGTGGCCAGGCGGGCGGATGGCGCAGAAGGCGTTGTTGGCTTCCTGTCGCAGCACGGCATCCACCGCTGCGCAGACCGCGCCCGCCGCCCGCAGAGCGGCCTCCCCCGAGCGTGGGGAAACCACGGTATCGCCGTCGATGGCGTAATGCCCCTGTTTGGGAATCCGGCCGAGGATACGCTCGACGTGGCTTTGGCTGTGGATGCGGGTGAGTTGCTCGCGCGTGGCCTCGGGGGGATCGCGCCACTCCAGCGTCGCGAACGGGACGGTGCCGAGCGCATTGAGGATGGCGGTCAGCCGGGCCGCGCATTCTGGGTGGCCGAAACCGGTGTCGTGTTCTTGGCAAGCCGAATGAGTGTAGAGCAGAGTGGTCATGGCGCCGGGTCCTCGTGAGCAGGTACCTCGCGCTTGGTTGTGGCGCGGCGCAGCGCTTTCAGAACATCCTGGCGGGAGATGATGCCGACCAGACGGTGCTCGTTCTCGACCACCGGCAGGCTCTTGGTGCGCATCTCCACCAGTTTTTGCAGTAACCGACTGAGCGGCAGTTGTGGAGCGACGGTGACCGGTTCGCGAGTCATCACCGTTTCAACGATCTGCTCCATGATGTCGTCGTAGTGCGGGACCAGCGTGTGAGAATCGAAACGAAACGCTTTCAGCAAGTCGAACTTGGTCAGCATGCCGAGCAGGTTTCTCTGGCTGTCGACTACCGGCACCCCGTTGAAATCATGGGTTTCGAACAATTCCTCAGCCTCGCGCAGCTTGGCCTTGGGGCTGATGGCGATGGGGTCGACGGTCATCGCATCGCGGACTTGGTATTGCAGAAATTGGTACATCGACGGCAGTCCTTATACTAAAATCGTGGCGTTTCACGCTCGGGAATTTTGTCACGGCGGACAGTGCCGGGAAACCGCAGATAAGACAGATGGATGTCACTTTACGCCCTTATCGCCGATCCCGCATCGTTGCCAAGGGCCACGCCTGCGACTTTCGACCCCCGGTCGGTTTCCACCACCCG
>JBATDL010000314.1:0-3065 GCA_049663445.1 Candidatus Competibacter sp. | reverse complement strand
GTAGCGCGCCACACCGTTTCCATCCGTGGGTCGGAATAAAGCCGAATCAGCAGCGAATCCATATCAAGACCTGCTTTCAGTCTCACCTCATACCAGGTCTTGAGTGCCGGCGGTGCCCATGGTGCGGGTATCGACATTGCCAGCACCTCCCTTAGTGACCGGTGCGGTTGATGGCTACAACGGTCGCGCCCTGCTTGAGCCCATCCAGATAATCCGCCCAGGCCTGCATCATCCGGCGGCGCTCGGGCAAGTGTTCGGCACGGTTGTAGGCGCCGCGCACGGCATTGGTTTCCATGTGGGCAAGCTGGCGCTCGATGGCGTCACGGTTCCATCCCTGCTCGTTCAGCAGGGTGGATGCCATGCTTCGAAAGCCGTGCCCAGTGATTTCGTGCTTGGCGTACCCCATGCGCCGCAAGGCGGCGTTCACGCTGTTTGCCGACATCGAGCGATCCGCGCCGCGCTCGCTCGGGAAGACATATTGGCCACGTCCGGTGAGCGGGTGCAGATCCTTGAGAATGGCCACGGCTTGGTGGGGCAGGGGAACAATATGTTCGGCGCCCATCTTCATTTTGTCGGCTGGTATCCGCCAGACAGCCGCGTCAAGGTCGAACTCCGACCATTCGGCGCGGCGAAGCTCGCCAGGGCGCACGAACAGCAGCGGCGCCAAGCGCAGGGCACAACGGACGATGAAGGTACCGGTATACCCCTCTATCGCCCGCAACAGGGCGCCGACGATTTTGGGATCGGTCAAGGTGGGGAAGTGACGGCCTTTAGCTGTCGGCAGGGCGCCGCGCAGGTCGGTAGCGGGGTTGCGTTCGGCGCGACCGGTGGCGATGGCAAAGGTGAAGATTCGGCCGCAGGCTTGCAGGGCGCGATGGGCGCTTTCCAGGGCGCCACGGGCTTCGATGCGCCGTAGAGCGGTCAGCAGTTGCGGCGCGGTGATGTCGTTCAGCGGCGATGAGCCAAGCCAGGGGAAGATGTCGTTCTCCAGCCGGCCGATGATCTTGGATGCGTGGTTTGGTGCCCAGTTCTTGCCTTTCGAGAACGCGGCAAACCATTCACGGGCGATGGCTTCGAAGCTGTCGGCGCCGCTGGCGGTGGCACGTTGTGCCTTGCGGCTGGTGCCAGGGTCTATCCCTTGCCGAAGTTGCTGGCGTAGATCGTCGCGGCGCTGGCGGGCTTCCTTGAGTCCGGTTTCTGGGTACACCCCCAACGACAGCAGCTTTTCCTTCCCGGCCGTCCGGTACTTCCAGCGCCACCACTTACCGCCTTGCGGCGTGACCAGCAGGTACAACCCTCCCGCGTCGAACAACTTGAGCGGTTTATCGGCCGGCTTGGCGGTTCGGACGGTGGCGTCTGTGAGCGGCATGGGGGTAATTCCATGGGGTAAAGGTCATATTACCCCCAATACTACCCCCGAATGCCGGCGGATTTCCATAGACCTTCTCGGAAAGTCACGGACGATTATGCTATTGAAAACCAGCGCTTGAAATGTTGCTTGGATGTCCTCGGACATCCTAAAATCTTGATGTGGTGGCTATGGGTGGACTCGAACCACCGACACCGGCATTATGAGTGCCGTGCTCTAACCGGCTGAGCTACATAGCCATTGTGAAGAGGGCTTAAATGAGGGTCCGCGATTATCCGAGCTCGACGCAACAGTGTCAATAGTGAAAATTGTACCCAACGTCCAGGTAGCGGAAACGCGTCCGAATCTTTTGTGCTATCGAGCAGGAGGTTCTCCGGAACAAGCCACCATAATCGCGCTGCACGAAAAGACCGGAGCTACCCGAGCGTTTGAGACGGACCCGGGCAATGAATCCCCTCTTGCGTCCGGGTATACTTAGCAGCCATTCATTCCCATCAAGAAACACCTTGAGGACGGCCTACCGTCCCCTTTGGATTTTGGAGGCGCTTGTGCGCGATGTCTCGACCTTCCAGGGACTGATCCTGGCTCTGCAAGACTACTGGGCCCGCCAAGGCTGCGTATTGCTGCAACCCTACGATATGGAAGTGGGCGCGGGAACTTTCCACCCCGCCACCTTCCTGCGCGCCATCGGCCCCGAACCGTGGAGCGCCGCCTACGTGCAGCCTTCCCGTCGGCCCACCGACGGTCGCTACGGCGAAAACCCCAACCGCTTGCAGCATTATTACCAGTACCAAGTGGTCATCAAACCTTCGCCGCTTGATTTGCAGGATCTGTATCTCGGTTCGCTGGAAAACCTCGGTCTCGATCCGCTGGTTCACGACATCCGCTTCGTCGAGGATAATTGGGAATCCCCCACTCTGGGTGCTTGGGGGCTGGGCTGGGAAGTCTGGCTGAATGGCATGGAAATCACTCAGTTCACCTATTTTCAGCAGATCGGCGGGCTGGACTGCAAACCGGTTACCGGGGAAATCACTTACGGTCTGGAACGCATCGCCATGTACCTGCAAGGAGCGGAAAGCGTCTACGACCTGGTCTGGACCGACGGGCCGCTGGGCCGGGTCAGCTACGGTGACGTGTTTCACCAAAACGAGGTGGAAATGTCCACCTACAACTTCGAGTACGCCGACACGACCGCGCTGTTCGTCTGGTTCGATACTTGCGAATCCGAAAGCAAGCGCTTGATTGAACTTGGCCTGCCCTTGCCCGCCTACGAAATGACCCTGAAAGCCTCCCACACCTTCAACCTGCTCGACGCCCGCAAGGCCATTTCCGTCACCGAACGCCAGCGCTACATCCTGCGAGTCCGCACCCTGGCGCGGGCGGTGGCCCATGCCTACCATGATGCCCGTGCCGCGCTGGGCTTCCCCATGTGTGCCCGCGCCGCCGCCCGCCTGGAGGTGGCTCATGACTGACACCCGCGACCTGCTGATCGAAATCGGCACCGAGGAACTGCCGCCCAAGGCGCTGTCCAACCTGTCCCTGGCGTTCGAGCGAGGCATCGCCGACGGTCTGGAAAAAGCCGGCCTGGCCGGCGGTGCGATTCGCCGCTTCGCCACCCCGCGCCGGTTGGCGGTGCGGGTCGATCAGTTACCCGCACGGCAACCTGACCGCCAGCTCGAACGACGTGGTCCGGCGC
>JBATDL010000313.1:0-8532 GCA_049663445.1 Candidatus Competibacter sp. | reverse complement strand
CTGCTGTTGGTGCCCAAGAACAGCTAGCTCCCGCAGCTTTGGAGACTATCAAAACTCCCTCCTTCCGGAGGGAGAAAATCAATCGTCGGAAACACGATTTCCGGCATCCTTCAAGCAGGTTAAAGAGAGTCTAAAATGGAAAAAAAATACAGAATAAGCTTAATGGCGACCGCGCTGATACTGGGCGGTGGGGTATTGTCATCGGCCAGCGCGCAGCAGACGGTAGGCGCTCCCCCGATCCACAACTCGGACTCGCCATCCCGCTATCAGGAACCGGCACCTCTTTCGCAACCCCCGGATATCACCACCAACCCCAACGGGTCGCCATCGGGTAGGTCACTGCAAATCCACAATGATCGAGGCATTCACTACGTATCGGGCGGTGTGGGCGAAAGCGAACGCGCCGAACTCGATGCCCTGTCCAACCAGTTCAACCTGCGCATGCTCTTCGCGATGCAGGGCAGCGGCGAGTATCTATCGGCGGTCCGGGTGAACATTCTGGATGCGCGCGGGGAAACGGTTCTAACCGCTGAATCGAGAGGCCCCTGGTTCTTCGCTCAACTGGCGCCCGGCGACTATACCGTGGAAGCTAGCGTACCCGGTGAAGCTCGGCAGCAACCCCAGCGCCAAACAGCACATATCGAGGGTTCGGGCCAGTCCCGGTTGGAGTTCCGCTGGCGTTGAGAACAGTCACTCAGTTCAATTCCGTTCAATATGACCGATTCAGAACAGGAGCACGCTCTCATGTTAAGCAAAGACGAATATGTGGCCAGAATGAAGCAACGACTGGATAAATGGAGCACGGAAATAGACGTTTTGGAGGCCAAAGTACAGAAGACCCAGGATGCCGCCAAGGCGAAATACCAGGAGCAACTCGTCGCGCTGCGTGCCCAGTATCGGGAAGGCGAGGAAAAGCTGGAAGCGCTCAAGTCCGCGTCTGAAAGCTCCTGGGAACAACTCAAGATAGAAACGGAAAATGTTTGGGCAGCCTTCAAGGATTCCGCGAATGCGTTCAAAGCGCGTTTTAAATAACGGAGCCTTTGATCCGCTTGCCTTAAAACTCTCGATTCATCATTGACCCGGAGTATCACCATGAGATCATTCAATCGATTCGCCGCCTTTTTCTTCGTCATCGTTCTCGCGTCTCTCTGGGGATGCGCCTCGACGGCCAAGCAGGAGGGAACCGGAGAATATGTGGACGACACCGTCCTTACCAGCAAAGTGAAGGCGGCCATCTTCAGCGATCCTTCGCTGAAATCGGCCGAGATCAACGTCGAAACCTTTAAGGGCGTGGTGCAATTGAGCGGCTTCGTCAACTCCCGGGAAGACATCAACAAGGCGGCCAAAATCGCGCGCGGCATCCAGGGTGTGACATCCGTCAAGAACGACATGCGGCTTAAGTGACGGGAAATCGAGCGTCGCCGAGTGTCGCGAGCTGATCTCCGGGCATCGGGTCCGGGGAACGGTTCGCTTTTTTGAAGCTGGAGACCGCAAACTTGCAGGCGAGCACCATGGCTCTTCGTGAAACTTGGCTCCAATTGAGGATGCGCCTCCTTGGCAACGGCTTGACCAAGAAATACGCCGGCGACGAGCCGCCACTGCGCGCGGAACTGTTCAGCGCCGTCCAGATGGAACAGCACGGCAAGAATCTCGCGACCTCGCATCAATTGACGCCAGGACAGGTGCCGGACTCGCTTCTAGCGCGGCTGACCGAGAATGAACGGACCCTGATTGACGTCTGCGCGCTGCTCGTGACGGCGGTCACGGCGACCCGTCGGATCGCGCCGGCCGGGGAATGGTTGCTCGATAATTTCTATCTGATCGAAGAACAAATTCGCACCGCCAAGCGGCATTTGCCCAAGGGTTACAGCCGGGAACTACCGCGCCTGCTCAACGGCCCATCGGCCGGGTTGCCACGCGTGTACGACCTCGCGCTGGAGATCATCGCCCACGGCGACGGCCGGGTGGACCCGGAAAATCTCAGCCGTTTCGTCGCAGCTTACCAAACGGTCACCCCCCTCAAGCTGGGCGAATTGTGGGCCATCCCGATCATGCTGCGCCTGGCGCTGATCGAAAATCTCCGCCGTGTCGGAGTCCGGATCGCCGCTAGCCGAACCGACCAGAACCTGGCCGACGGCTGGGCCGATCAGATGACGGCGATGGTCGAAAGCGACCCGAAAAATCTGATTTTGGTGATCGCGGACATGGCGCGATCAAACCCACCGATGTCGAGCGCCTTTGTGGCAGGCATGGCGCGCCGACTACAGGGCCAGAGTTCCGCTTTGGCCCTGCCGCTGACCTGGATCGAGCAGCAGCTCGCCGAGGCGGGCCTGACGATCGAGCAGTGGGTTCGGGTGGAGAACCAGCAACAGGCCGCCGACCAGGTGTCGATCAGCAACAGCATCGGCAGTCTCCGCTTCCTGGGGGCGATGGACTGGCGCGAGTTCGTGGAAACGATGAGCGCGGTCGAGCAAACTTTGCGCGGCGATCCGGGTGGGGTGTACGGCCGGATGGATTTTGCCACTCGGGATCGTTACCGGCATGTCGTGGAGAGCATCGCGAAAAATGGCCGACTTTCCGAAATTGAGGTGGCGTGTCACGCGCTTCACCTGGCGCGAGAAGGCGCGACCCAGCCCGGCGACGAGCGGGCGGCGCATGTGGGGTTTTACCTGATCGACCGGGGATTGCCGCGACTCGAAGGTGAGGCGCGGGCGCGCTGGTGGACCGTGGAATCCCTGCAAAGACGGGGTCGCCAGTGCCCTTTATCCCTGTATCTGGGCGCGATCGCGCTGCTGATGGCGCTCTTGACCGGGAGCCTGCTGGCGAAGGCGCAGGCCGATGGCATGCCGGGGGGGCTGTTCGTGATCCTGGTCATCCTCGCGGCGCTGCTGGGAACCAGTCATCTGGCAGTGGCGCTGGTGAACTGGCTGGCGACGCTGCTGGCGACGCCCTGGCCGCTGCCGCGCATGGACTTTTCCGCTGGCATTCCATCGGAAGCGCGCACCCTGGTGGTGACACCGACGATGCTCGCCAGCGCTCGAAACATCGAGGATCTGATCGAGGCGCTGGAAGTTCGGTTCCTGGCCAATCGGGACGACCATCTGCATTTTGGTCTGTTGACTGATTTTCGGGATGCGCGGGAAGAAACGCGGCCCGAAGACGAGGCGCTGGAGCGGCTGGCCGCGCAACGGATCGAAGCGCTGAACGAAAAGTATCGGCGGGTCAGAGGCGACGCCTTCTTCCTGTTCCATCGTCCACGCCGCTGGAATCCGCAAGAGCGGGTTTGGATGGGTTACGAGCGCAAGCGCGGCAAGCTGGCGGATTTGAACGCGCTGCTGCGCGGCGGTGCCCGGGATCGCTTCTCGCGGGTCGTCGGCGATCCGGTGCTTTTGTCGAACGTGAAGTACGTCATTACCCTGGACACCGACACCCAACTGCCGCGCGATGCGGCGCGGCAGTTGGTGGGCGCCATGATGCATCCGTTGAATCGGGCGCGGTACGACGAAAGCCAGCAGCGGGTCGTCGAAGGCTACGGCATCCTGCAACCCCGCGTGGCCGCGAGCCTGCCCGGCGCCAACCGGTCGCGGTATGCGCGGCTGTACGGGAGCGACG
Source organism: Candidatus Competibacter sp. (assembly GCA_049663445.1). Classification (GTDB taxonomy): domain Bacteria; phylum Pseudomonadota; class Gammaproteobacteria; order Competibacterales; family Competibacteraceae; genus Competibacter. Next base: position 4,920 of record JBATDL010000313.1, on the reverse strand, counting down.
CCGGCATCGACCCGTACACGCACGCCGTCTCCGACGTGTACCAGGATGGGTTCCAGGAAGGCTCGTTCATCGGCAAGGGCATCTACGAGGTTGATGCTTTCGAGCAGGCGCTCCACGGGCGCTTTCCCGAGAATCGAATCCTCAGCCACGACCTGCTGGAAGGGTGCTACGCACGATCGGGGTTGCTGAGCGATGTCCAGTTGTACGAGGACTATCCCGTGTGTTACAGCGCGGACGTGAACCGTCGTTACCGCTGGATTCGCGGGGACTGGCAGCTTGCGGCGTGGCTGTTGCCGCGGGTTCCCGACCTGGACGGACGCTCTCGGAAGAACCTGCTTTCGGCGCTGTCGCGCTGGAAACTGGCCGATAACCTGCGGCGCAGTCTGGCGCCCGCAGCCTTGATGCTGCTGTGGGTGCTGGGCTGGACGGTGATGAAATCGCCGGGGTTCTGGACCGTGGCGGTGCTCGGCATCGTCCTGATCCCCGCGTTGGCCACCTCGCTCCTGAACGGGCTGCGGAAGCCCGGTGATGTGCGGTGGGGCCAACATTTCGCCGCCGCCGCGCGCTCGACGGGCCAGCATTTGGAACAGGCGGCCTTCACGATAGTGTGCCTCCCTTACGAGGCGTTCTTCAGCCTGGATGCCATGGTCCGCACGTTCTGGCGGATGCGGGTCAGCCACCAGCGACTGCTGGAATGGACCTCGTCGGGCGATCTGGATCGCCAGCGGCGCCGGGATCTCGTCGCCTTCTACCGGATGATGGGGATCGCCCCCGCGCTCGCGGTGATCACGGCGCTGGGTCTGGCGGTGGCCAAACCGGCCGCGCTGGCCGTGGCTGGACCGCTGCTGTTGCTGTGGTTGGCCTCGCCGGCGATCGCCTGGTGGCTGAGCCGTCCCCTCGCTCGCCGCGAAGCCCGCTTGAGCGTTGACCAAACCCTGTTTCTGCGCCAGGTTTCCCGCAAGACTTGGGCGTTTTTCGAAACCTTCGTCGGCCCGGAAGACCATTGGCTGCCGCCGGACAACGTGCAGGAGCATCCCGTGGCTACGGTCGCGCATCGCACGTCGCCGACCAACATGGGACTGTCGTTGCTCGTGAATCTGGCCGCCTATGACTTCGGTTACCTTCCGGCCGGACGCCTCATCGAGCGCACGACCTGCGCGCTGCGCACGATGGCGGAGCTGGAACGGTATCGCGGCCACTTCTACAACTGGTACGACACCCAGTCGCTGAAGCCGCTCGCCCCGATCTACATTTCGTCGGTGGACAGCGGCAACCTCGCGGGCCACCTGCTGACCTTGCAACCGGGTCTGCTCGCGCTGATCGACACTCCGATCCTGAACACGCGGTTGTCCGACGGGATCGGCGACACCTTCAGGCTGCTGGCGGACGCGACCGAAGGCACCCTCCCGGCCCCGCTCGTCCAATTTCAGCGGATGCTGGAATCGATGTCTGCCACGCGCCCCACCACGCTGGCGGCTGCGTGGCGCTGCCTCGATTCGTTGGCGACCAGCGCCGAGGACGGGGTTCGCGACCTGAACGCGGACGCCGGGAGCGAAGCGCACGGATGGACGCGGGCGCTGGCCCGGCAATGCCGGGAGGCCCTGGATGAATTGCTGTTCCTCGCGCCGTGGCTCACGTCGCCGATCGCATCGAACGGGCTTCGCGATTTCCTCGACGGCAGCGCCATCCCCACGCTGCGCGCATTGGCCCGACTTGAGGTGGATCTGCTGCCGACCCTCGAACAGCCTCTCGACTCGGAGGCGACCGCCGAGAGGCGCGAGTGTCTGAGCGTGCTGCGTCCACTCCTTCAGGACGCCAGCCGTCGCGCCCGCGAGCGAATCGCCGCACTTGAACACCTGGCGCTGCAAGCCGGCGAACTGGCCCCAATGGACTATGACTTCCTGTACGACGAGGCGCGCCATCTGCTGGCGATCGGCTACAACGTCGGCGAGCGGCGGCGGGATGCGAGCTACTACGACCTGCTGGCTTCGGAAGCGCGCTTGGGCAGTTTTGTGGCGATCGCCCAGGGCCAACTGCCGCAAGAGAGTTGGTTTGCCCTGGGGCGCCTGCTGATCGTCGCCGGTAGCGAGCCGACGCTCCTGTCGTGGAGCGGTTCGATGTTCGAGTACCTGATGCCGTTGCTGGTGATGCCGACCTACGAAAACACTCTGCTCGACCAGACCTATCGGACGGTGGTGGACTGGCAAATCGAGTACGGCAGGCAGCGCGGCGTCCCCTGGGGGGTTTCGGAATCCGGCTACAACGCGGTCGATGTTCATCTGAATTACCAGTACCGGGCCTTCGGCGTGCCCGGCCTGGGACTCAAGCGCGGACTGGCCGAGGATCTGGTCATCGCCCCGTATGCCTCCGCGCTCGCGCTGATGGTGGCACCCGAGGCCGCGTGCCGGAATTTGCAGCGGCTCGCCGCCGCCGGGTTTGCGGGACAATTCGGCTTCTTTGAAGCCATCGACTACACGCCGTCCCGGTTACCGCGCGGACAGGTGAGTGCGGTGATTCGGTCCTTCATGGCCCATCACCAGGGCATGAGTTTCCTGTCGCTAGCCTACGTGCTGCTGGACCGCCCGATGCAGAAGCGCTTCGAGTCGGCGCCGCTGTTCCAGGCGACCACCCTGCTACTCCAGGAACGCATTCCCGAGACTCCGGCGTTTTATTCGCAAACCACCAGCGAGATCACCGATATCCGCACCACCGCCGGCGGTCAGGAGGTGCCGGTGCGCGTGTTCGACGGCCCCCACACCCCACACCCCGAGGTGCAGTTGCTGTCGAACGGCCGCTACCAGGTGATGGTCACCCATGCGGGCGGCGGCTACAGTCGCTGGAAAGACCTCGCCGTCACCCGCTGGCGCGAAGACACCACTTGCGATTCCTGGGGCAGCTTCTGTTATCTTCGCGATGCGGCTAGCGGCGCGTTCTGGTCGACGACCTATCAGCCGACGCTGCAACCGCCAGACACCTTTGAGGTGATTTTCTCGGAGGGTCGTGCCGAGTTTCGCCGCCGCGATCACGAATTCGAGTCCCATACCGAAATCGCCGTTTCGCCGGAAGATGACATCGAGCTGCGTCGGATGCGCATCACCAACCGCGCCCGGACCCGCCGGGTCATCGAGGTCACCAGTTACGCCGAAGTCGTGCTCGCCTCGTCCGCAGCGGACGCGCTGCATCCGGCGTTCAGCAACCTGTTTGTGCAGACCGAAATTCTCCACCCGCAACCGGTGATTCTCTGTAACCGTCGGCCTCGTTCCCATGGCGAGCCGTCGCCCTGGATGTTTCACTTGATGGTCGTGCGCGGGGCGGAGCGCGGAGCGGTGTCCTACGAAACCGATCGGATGCGGTTCATCGGCCGAGGCCACACCGTCGCCGCGCCCCAGGCGCTGCGCCAGGACGCGGTGCTCTCGGGCAGCGCCGGTTCCGTGCTGGATCCCATCGTCGCCATCCGCCATCGACTCATGCTCGATCCCGATCAAACCGCGACGGTGGATCTGGTCTCCGGCATCGGCGACACCCGCGAGGCCGCCGTCAGTCTGGTCGCCAAATACCAGGATCAGCGGCTGGCGGATCGCGTCTTCGATCTGGCGTGGACCCACAGCCAAGTGGTACTGCGGCAGATCAATGCCACCCAGGCCGACACGCAGCTCTACGGCCGGCTGGCCGGTTCGATTCTCTATGCCAACGCCGCGCTGCGCGCCGAGGCGAGCATTCTCGCCCAGAACCGCCGCGGGCAATCCGGGCTGTGGAGTCACGCGGTGTCCGGCGACGTGCCGATCGTGCTGTTGCGGATTGGCGACCCGGCGAACATCGAGCTGGTGCACCAGCTCGTGCAGGCCCACGCCTATTGGCGGCTGAAAGGACTCACCGTGGATCTGGTGATCTGGAACGAAGATCGCGCCGGTTACCGGCAACAACTCCACGAACAAATCCTGGGGCTGATCGCCGCCGGCGTCGAAGCGCATGTGATCGATCGACCCGGCGGCATCTTCATCCGACCGGCGGATCAGATTTCGAACGAGGACCGCATTCTGTTTCAAACGGTGGCGCGGGTCATTCTCACTGACACCCGGGGCACGCTGGCGGAACAGCTTGGCCAGCGTGGTCTGCTGGAAAAACCCGTTCCGCGCTTCCGGCCGACCCGGAACGACCATCCCGAAGCCCCGGTGGCGGCGTTGCCGCGCCGCGATCTGATTTTCTTCAACGGGCTGGGCGGATTCACTCCCGACGGGCACGAATACATCGTAACGACCGCGCGGGAGCAAGTGACGCCCGCGCCGTGGGTGAACGTGCTGGCGAATCCACACTTTGGGACGGTCATCTCGGAGAACGGCGCGGGCTACACTTGGAGCGATAACGCCCACGAGTTCCGCCTCACGCCCTGGCACAACGACCCGGTGAGCGATGCCAGCGGCGAAGCCTTTTACCTGCGCGACGAAGAGAGTGGCCACTTCTGGTCGCCCGCGCCGTTGCCCGCCTGCGGCGCGACGCCCTACGTCAGCCGGCACGGTTTCGGCTACAGCGTCTTCGAGCACACGGAAGGCGGTATCCATTCGGAGTTGTGGGTGTACGTGGCCGTGGACGCACCGGTCAAGTTCTCGGTGTTGAAGGTGTGCAATCTATCGAATCAGCGGCGGCGGTTGTCCGCGACCGGCTACGTGGAGTGGGTGCTCGGCGATCTGCGCCCGAAATCGGCCCCCTACGTGATCACCGAAATCGACCCGACCAGCGGCGCGCTGTTCGCGCGGAATCCGTACAACACCGAGTTCGCCGATCGCATCGCCTTCTTCGACGTGGACGACTCGACGCGCGCCGTCAGCGGCGACCGCACCGAGTTCCTCGGCCGCAACGGCACGCTCGGAAACCCGGCTGCCCTGGGTCGGGCGCGGCTGTCCGGCAAGGTCGGGGCGGCCC
>JBATDL010000312.1:0-3243 GCA_049663445.1 Candidatus Competibacter sp. | reverse complement strand
GGAGATACTTGATTTCCGGGCTGTCCGCCGCCGGCTTGTAGAACGGCGCATCGTTGAGCTGTTCGTCGGAAATCGGGATGTGGAAGCGGTCGCGGAAGTCACGCAGCGCCTGTTCGCCCATTTTCTTCTGCGAGTGGGTGATATTCTTGCCTTCGCCGGCCACGCCCATGCCGTAGCCCTTGACGGTCTTGGCCAGAATCACGGTCGGCTGGCCGGTATGCTTGGTCGCGGCGGCGTAGGCCGCATAAATCTTGTGCGGGTCGTGGCCACCGCGATTCAGTCGCCAGATGTCCTCGTCGGACAGGTGGCTGACCATCTGCTTTAGTTCCTCGTACTTGCCAAAGAAGTGCTCGCGGGTGTACGCACCGCCCTTGGCCTTGAAGTTCTGATACTCGCCGTCCACGCACTCCTCCATGAGCTTCAGCAGCAGGCCCTTCTTGTCGGCGGCGAACAGCGGGTCCCAGTACGAGCCCCACAGCACCTTGATGACGTTCCAACCCGTCCCCCGGAAATCGCCTTCCAGTTCCTGGATGATCTTGCCGTTGCCGCGCACCGGGCCGTCGAGCCGTTGCAGGTTGCAGTTGATGACGAAGATCAGATTGTCCAGATTCTCGCGGGCGGCCAGGGCGATGGCGCCCAAGGATTCCGGTTCGTCCATCTCGCCGTCGCCGCAGAAACACCAGACTTTGCGGCCTTCGGTGTTGACGATGCCCCGGTTGTGCAGGTACTTCATAAACCGCGCTTGGTAAATCGCCTGGATCGGGCCGAGGCCCATCGATACGGTGGGGAACTGCCAGAAATCCGGCATGAGCCAAGGGTGCGGATAGGAACTGAGGCCGTTGCCGTCCACTTCCTGACGGAAGTTGTTTAACTGCTCCTCGCTCAGCCGTCCTTCCAGGTAGGCACGGGCGTAGATGCCGGGCGCGGAATGGCCTTGGATGAACACCAGGTCGCCGCCGTGCGTGTCGTCGGGCGCGTGCCAGAAGTGGTTGAAGCCGACGTCGTACAGGGTGGCGCTGGAGGCGAAGCTGGCGATATGCCCGCCCAGTTCCGAGGAAATACGGTTGGCCTTGATCACCATGGCCAAAGCGTTCCAGCGGATCAGCGAGCGAATGCGCCATTCCATGCCGGGGTCGCCGGGCGTGTATTCTTCCTGGTCGACCGGGATGGTGTTGAAGTAGGGGGTGTTGGCGCTGTAGGGCATGTGGACGCCGGTGGCGCGGGCCTTACTTTGCAGTTCGCCCAAGAGAAAATGAGCGCGTTGCAGTCCTTCCGCTTCCAGCACCGCTTCGAGGGCTTCAAGCCACTCCTGCGTTTCCTGGGGGTCCAGGTCGCTGTAATTCTGGATTGTCATGAGGGGGTCCTGTAGTGGTTGGTTGTGGTTATACGCCCGCCTTATTACGGGGGGAAAACGCCAGTACGGCAGGGATCGGAGGGCGGCATGGTCCGTCCATTTGCCTGCCATCGATAAGTAGTAGAACTATAGACGGACTGTTGGTAATTGCATTCGACTGCGGCTGGGGCCAAAGTTGCGGTCGTGAGCGCCACGGAGTTGGTGTTAAGCTAAAATTCCAAACCGAATCAGTAGGGTAATCAATCATGCAGCGTCTGAGGATAAAACATCGCACCGTTTATCAATTTTCCAGCATGGTGACGCTGCTGCCGCATCAGCTCCTGCTGCGTCCGCGCGAGGGGCACGATGTGCGCATCGAAGCATCGAAGCTCGACATCTCGCCTGCTCATCGTCTCAAGTGGCATCGCGACGTGTTCGACAATTCGGTGGCCGTGGCCAGCTTTTCGGAAACCGCGCAGCGACTGGTCATCAGCAGCGAAGTGATCATCCGGCATTATGAAGTGGCGCCGCTCGATTTCATCGTCGAGGACTACGCGGTCTATTATCCGTTTGAATACCTCCAGGAAGAAAGGGTCGATCTTGCGCCCTTCCAGCAACCGGTTTATCTCGATCAGCAGCCGGCGGTGCGCGATTGGTTCAACGGCCTGGATCTGATGCGCGACAAGGTGGAAACCTACGTGTTGCTGGATCGACTGAACCGGCTCATTACCAAGGAATTCAAGTACGTCGTCCGCGAGGAGCCCGGTGTGCAACCGCCCGAACTCACCTTGGACATCCACAGCGGTTCCTGTCGCGACTACGCTACCCTGTTTATCGAAACCTGCCGTTTTCTCGGCCTGGCGAGCCGGTTCGTTAGCGGTTATTCGCACGTTCCCGAACTTGGGCCGGGTGGTGCGACGACTCACGCCTGGGCGGAAGTCTATCTGCCCGGTCCGGGCTGGAAAGGTTTCGATCCGACCGCCGGCGAGCTGACGAGCAACCGGCACATTCCGGTCGCGGTGGCTCGTCATCCGGAAGCGGTGCCGCCGGTCGCCGGCAGCTTCGTCGGACCCAAGGGCCAGATCCCGATGCTGACGGTCGATGTCCAGGTAACGGCGCTTTGAGGGAATATTGGTTTGACTCCAATCCAACTCGTTGTTTGATCGATTATTCCAACCGATGAAGTCGATGTGGGGGCGACCGCTCGGCCACCTCTATTATGGGGTCGATCAAGAGCCAAATAGATACGGATCGTCGTTGAAGAGACTATATCGGCTTGATTTGTCTCATTTTCATGGGATCTTTCAATGAATTTTTCAATGGGAGCTTGTTTTGTCTGGTCCCGTGCCCTATAGTGATCGGTGCAAGATTTTTAAGTAGATTATCTGTCCATTCGCTGCAAACCCTGCTTGATACGGTATTCGGCTCGTCAGTTCCTCTATTTTAACTCTTGTGCCCATGAGCGGCTGCTCAATTTTTTTCAATCTTTTTCGAGATCTTAAAGACATGGCAAGTGGTACTGTTAAATGGTTTAACGAAGCAAAGGGCTTTGGTTTCATCTCCCCGGACGACGGTGGCGAGGATTTATTCGCGCACTTCTCGGCCATTCAGGGGCAAGGGTTCAAAACCCTTAGGGAAGCCCAGAAGGTTTCATTTGATGTAACCACTGGCCCCAAAGGTAAGCAAGCAGCCAATATCCGCTCCATGGACTAAGCGTTCAGGATTGAGGATGAAAATAGCCCGGCTTTGCCGGGCTATTTTGTTTGGTCCTCGATCTCTGCTTTCCTGGGGCTGAATGACAAGCACTTCATCGCTCGCACGGATCGCTTCGGGCGGGACAGGCGGCTCCCTTGGCCACAAAGCGTTTCGGCTTCGACCAGTGCTCTGAACAGGATTGATATATTGGGGGC
>JBATDL010000311.1:0-3527 GCA_049663445.1 Candidatus Competibacter sp. | reverse complement strand
GCGGGCCGAGGAAGCCTTGCGCCAAGCCAGCGCCCGTTTAGAGCATGTGGTCAGCGCCAGCCCCGCAGTCATCTACTCGCGCGACCCACACCTCAGCCGGCCGCTCAACTTCATCAGTTCCAACATCAGCGATTTGCTGGGCTATCAGGCGGAAGATCTGCTCGCCGACGAGCACCTATGGGAACATCTGGTGCATCCGGAGGATCGCGTGCGCTTCAAGCACAGCCAGAATTGCGAGGATGAGTACGTCCAAACCAGTTGCGAATACCGCCTGCGCCACCGGGATGGCGGCTGGCGCTGGATTCGGGATACCGTGCGCTTGGTCTGCGATGGTGAAGGCCATCCCGTTGAACTGGTGGGTTCATGGCTGGACAATACTGAAGCACAACTGCTTTCCGAGCAGCTCAACCATCAGGCCAGCCACGATTCGCTCACCGAACTTCCCAACCGCCGCACGTTTGAGCTGCGCTTGCAGCAGGCCTTGGAATGCACCCGCGCACAGAACGTCGAACACGCCCTGTTCTACCTCGATCTGGATCAGTTCAAGATCATTAACGATACCTGCGGGCACATGGCCGGCGATGCCCTGCTGCGCCAGCTTTCTCGCATCCTGCAGGCGCGGGTGCGCAGGCAGGATATGCTGGCACGGCTGGGGGGCGATGAATTCGGCGTGCTTATGGAGTACTGTTCGCTCCAGGACGCCATGCGGGTAGCCAACTCGCTGTGCAAGGCGGTCAGCGATTTTCGCTTTGCCTGGGGCGACAAAACCTTCCATGTGGGGGCAAGCATCGGCGTGGTGTCGATCAACGCCGCCAGCGAAAGCTCCGGCAGCGTGCTCAGCGCCGCCGATAGCGCCTGTTACGCCGCCAAGGACGCCGGCCGCAACCGCGCGCACCTATATGCCGACAACGATATCGAGCTTTCCCGCCGCCAAGGTGAAATGCACTGGGTGGCGCGCATCAACCGGGCGCTGGAAGAGAGCCGTTTCCAGCTCGCCTTCCAGCCGATCGTGCCTACCCTGGGTCGATCCGAAGGCTATCACTACGAACTCCTGCTGCGGATGGAGGACGAATTCGGCCAATTGGTACTACCGGGCCATTTCCTGCCAGCCGCCGAGCATTACCATCTGGCTGTCAAGCTGGACCACTGGGTGGTGAACACGGCGCTGGACTGGCTGTCCGACAATCCCGATCACCTTCAGAGCCTGTCGCTGTGCTCGATCAATCTGTCCGGTCTTTCTCTCGGCGAAGGCGCGTTGCTGGAATACCTGGTGGGGCGCTTGAAGAACCAGCGGAGCCTGGCCGGCAAACTCTGCTTCGAGGTGACCGAAACCGCCGCTATTGCCAACTTCAACAGCGCGCTACATTTCATTGGTGCCCTCAAAAGCATCGGTTGCCGCTTTGCCCTCGACGACTTCGGCAGTGGCTGGTCGTCCTTTGCCTATCTGAAGAAGCTTCCGGTGGATTTTCTAAAGATTGACGGCATCTTCGTGGAGGACATCGCCAACGACCCGGTATCCCTGGCCATGGTGAACTCCATCAACGAGGTCGGTCATTTGATGGGCATGGAGACCATCGCCGAATTTGTGAAAAACGACCAGATTCTGGCCAAGCTGCGTGCCATCGGCGTGAACTACGCCCAAGGCTACGGGGTGGGTAAACCGCGTCCGCTGACGGAACTGGTGGCATGTTGCCCGCAGATCAGCCCGAACCTGCAATATTAGCCGGCATCGGTCTGGAAGCCTCACGAGACCGCCGCCGGGATTCCCGACGGCAGTCGTCCTTTTACAGATTGGCCGAACGCCACCAGCTATTGTGCTCGCGACGCAATGCTTCGTGCGACGGCATCGGGTAGAAAGCCAGATCTTCGCCGTTGCCGATATAGAAACCGCTCTTGATCATGCGGTACGGGAATTCCAAAGAATGAACCCGATGCACCAACTTGCTTTGCTTGGCATTGGGCTCCAGTTCCATCAACGCCTCGCGCAGGTGATGCATGAACGAGTAGGGCAGGTCGCCCACCGGTCCGCTTTCGGGATCGCTCGCCAGCGCGCCCAAGCCGAGTTCGACGAAGCACAGCGCGGGGAAGCGAATAAACTTGGCTGGCTTGCTGGTGACGCCCTGGTAATAGCCCACCGGATCCTGCGCGCTGACCACCAAGCTGTTGACCGGCGCCAGATCCTGGTACATGTGCAGAGTCGGCGCTTCGCGCGGCGCGATCGGGCCTCGCTCCAAACCCAGGGTATGACCGTAGGCGGTGCTCAGGTACAATTTGCCCAGCGCGCTGGTGGGAATATGCTCCAGCACCCGGTAGATCGAGACGTAAACCGAGTTCTTCGGCGTCCCATCCGGATGCGGCGTGCAGCGCTTGAGCGCATCATCGATATCAAAAAATTCGTGGCGGAAGGCCGGGTCGATCTCGAAAAAGATCGCCTGCCCCTTGGATTTGTATTTGTGGCCGGTCGCGTAGTATTGCCCGAACTGTTCCGGCGGCAGCATGGATACGATCAGTGCCTCGGGAATCAGCGAGAAGTACAGATGAGCGGTCATGGTCACGTGCCCTCTTCAAAAAAGTCATGGTTTTAATGCGTGCCTCCCTGGAAACCCGCGGATTTGCCAGGAAGAACGTTGGGTTCTGGCTTCGATCCGGAGATCATGCTCTCAATTATAGGCGCGACCGGCCATCGCGCGGGTGTCTTTTCTCTCTAACATCAGCGACTGGCGCGAAAAGGCCGGTTATTGAGCCAACTCCCGCTCCAGGGTATCGAGCGTCATGAACGGCGACCGGCATTCCATCCCGGTGCAAACGTAGGCGATCACCGGCGCCGCGCCCGCTCGCCGTTCGGCCAGCAAACCGGTGGGGACGGTGGCCGTGGTGGGGATAGCCAGCGTTAGCCGGCTCGGGGCATAAGGCCGGGCGCACCGCTCCCACCACTCCGTCAGCGCCTCCGGTTGGCCGCGTAGCACGATCGTTTGCGCCGGCTCAAGAAAATCCTCCAGCGCCGCCAGCAGGGCGTTGCAGGCGTTGGGAATCTGTTCGAGCACTGGCCAAGCCCAACGCAAGGTCCGCTCGGCGGCTTCCAGATAATCCGTCCGGCCGGTGAGATGGCCCAGCTTCAACAGCGCTTGCGCGGCGATGCCGTTGCCGGCCGGCAAGGCGTCGTCGTGGGCCGGCTTGGGCCGCTGGATCAAGGCTTCGTGGTCGGCGGCGGTGAAAAAGAACCCCCCGGCCTTGCGATCCTCGAACTGGTCGAGCAGCACGTCGGCCAAGGCCAGCGCGAAATCCAGATCGCCGTCCCGCCAACGGCATTGCAGCAATTCCAGAATGCCGTCGATCAGAAAGGCGTAGTCGTCCAGATAGGCGCTCAAACGTGCTTGACCATCCTTGTAGGCCGCCAGCAGCCGACCGTCCCGCCACAGCCGGGCGCGGATGAAATCCAGGGCGCGCTCCGCCGAAGCCACGAAATCCGCCCGCCCGAGATGGCGACCGGCGATCGCCATGCCGCGAATGCTCAGGCCGTTCCAGGC
>JBATDL010000310.1:0-8167 GCA_049663445.1 Candidatus Competibacter sp. | reverse complement strand
GACGACCCCCTCCGAGCTGACAAAGTGCAACCCTGATAACAGGTTGCCCTGCAATCTTTCCAGCAGCATCGACATGTACCAGCTCAACGCCACCTACAAGAACGGCCCGTGGTTCGCGGGTGCGGCCTACATGGCGGTGGATGGCCCTGGCTTTGGCAGCTACTACAACGATCCTATCTATGACGGTGTCAAGTACACTGCCCCCAACTGGTCGGATGGTAATCAGTGGGGCTTGGCCTTCGGCTACAACGCCGGTCCCTTCGCGGTCACCCTGAACTACGAAGATGGCGACCTCAACACCCTTTATTATGGCTCGGCCCAGAATATTTACCTGACCGGCGCCTACACCTTCGGTAACAACATCATCCGGGGCGCCTACGGCTATACCGACCCTGACAAGGGCCAGATTCCGGTCTACGCGAGTGGCGTTCAGGTCGGCAGGTACACACAGGACAGCATCAACACCTTCGTTCTGGGCTACCAATACAACTTCAGCAAGCGGACTCGCGCCTGGGTTGAATACACCAACAGTGATACCGACAGCGATCTGGTCGGTGCCGCCCAATCGGTCTCTATCGGCACCCGGGTGGATTTCTAATCCGCGCTGCTGATTGGGTCTGAGTAAAACGGGCGCCCTCGGGCGTCCGTTTTCATTTCCAGGTTCAGAATGATACCTGCCTGGGCTAATCGTTGCGCAGATACCAATAAGTTGTATTTTTATAAAAAACCAGTTGCATTTTTACCGCAATAATTATATAAATAGCCCTGAAAGCGGTTTTAAGATTGCTTTCCAATCAAGTTAACCTATTGATTGGAAAGCAAATTTTGAAATACAGATCAATATTCAGACAATTCGGGGATCATGCCATGAAAAAGTCCATTCTTGCCTTGGCTGTTGCTGGCGCTCTCGCCCTACCGTTCGTGGCGCAGGCCGATACCATCCTGTACGGCTCGGCGCGGGTGTCGGTGGATTACAACGACGAGACCCTTGATTCCGTGGACATCAATGGCGCCTGGGATGTTGTCAATAACTCCTCGCGCCTTGGCGTGGTGGGCTCCGAAGATTTGGGTGGCGGTCTGAGCGCTGTTTACCGCTACGAATTCGGTGTCGATGTGACCGAAGGCGGCAACTGGGATAGCAACCGCCCCAAATATGTCGGGCTCAAGGGCGGTTTCGGCACCCTGACCCTCGGTACCCAGGACACCCCCTATTACAATGTCGCCGGCATTACCGATATTTTCAATAGCGGCAAAACCTTCCTCTATCCGCAGTGGCTGGGCGGCGGATTCTCGCTCAGCGGCAATCGTAGCCAGGCGGATGGCGATCTGATTCGGCTGTCGAATAGCGTTTATTATTCCACGCCCGATTTCAATGGCTTCAGCGGTGAAGCGATGCTGGTCATGAATGGCCCCAGCTCGAACATATCGAATGATGTCGATATCTGGAACCTGGCCGCCAAGTACAGCAACGGGCCGTTCTTCGCCGGTGTCAGCTACATCAAGTTGGACGGCAATAGCAATGTCCCTCTCGATCCCGACACCCTGCCTGGTGTTACCTTCGATCTTGACCTGTCAAACTGGGTTCTGGGCTTGGGCTACAACTCGGGGCCGTTCGGCGTGGGCTTCATCTACGAGCAGGGCAGTCTCTACTCCCTCAACCTGTTTACTGGGATTAAAAATGCAGCGGGAACTCAGTTCTTTCCCGGTAACGACGCCACTAACTGGTATCTGACCGGTCAGTATGTCTTCGGCAACAACACCGTGCGCGCCGCCTACGGCCAATTGGACACCGGTGTCGACGGCGACGACAAAATCGACAATTACGTGGTGGGCTACCAGTACAACTTCAGCAAACGGACCTCGGTCTGGGCTGAATACATCGGCCGCAGTGCCAGCCTTTACAACGTACCGGGTGATTCCTCGACAGGGTTGTTCATGGGCGACCAGAACGCTGTCTCGATCGGCACCCGAGTGGACTTCTGATAAATAGCCTGGGAATACAGGCGTAAGGGCGGCGGGCGCTGCATTGCAGCGCCCGTTTTTATTCCCCGCAAATCTTGTTCAAAGTCGCATCGCTCGGACCCCGTCCGCCGTGCCCAACAACAACACATCGGCTGGCCGTAATGCGAACAGCCCCACGGCAACGATGCCGGCGATGTTGTTCAGTTCCGCCTCCAACCTAGTCGGTTCCAGAATGGACAGGTTATAGACGTCGAGGATCAGGTTGCCGTTGTCGGTGACGAAATTTTCCCGCAACACCGGTTGTCCGCCCCGCTTCAACAATTCGCGCCCGACATGACTGCGCGCCATCGGAATCACCTCGACCGGCAACGGAAACGTTCCCAGCACGTCCACCAGCTTGGACTGATCGGCGATGCACACGAATTGCTCGCTGGCGGCCGCCACAATCTTTTCACGGGTCAGCGCTCCGCCGCCGCCCTTGATAAGCTGTAACTGGTGGTTGGCTTCGTCGGCGCCGTCCACATACAACGGCAAAGGCCCGGCGGCGTTCAGATCCAGCACCTGAATCTTGCAGGCTTTCAATCTTTGCGCGGTCGCCTCGGAACTCGATACCGCGCCCTCGATGCGGTGCTTGATGCGCGCCAGAGCCTCAATAAAATAGTTGACCGTCGAACCGGTGCCGACGCCCACGACCGTATTGTCCTCGACGTACTTCAACGCCGCTTCGGCGGCACGTTTTTTCATCTCATCGCCAGACATGCGATTTTTCCCCTATCAGTCATCTCACACCATCATGCACGACTACATCAAAAAAATTCTCACCGCCCGCGTCTACGACGTTGCCATCGAATCGCCGCTCGATATCATGAACCGGCTATCGCGGAGACTGAACAACCGGGTGCTGCTCAAACGCGAGGACCTGCAGCCAGTGTTCTCCTTCAAACTGCGCGGCGCTTACAACAAGATGGCCCACCTACCGCGCGAAGCGCTGGATAAGGGCATCATCTGCGCCTCGGCCGGGAATCATGCCCAGGGGGTGGCCCTGGCCGCCCAGCGGCTCGGAGTCAAGGCCACCATCGTTATGCCCCGCACCACGCCGGCCATCAAGGTGCAGGCGGTGCGTGATCGCGGCGGCAAGACGGTACTGTTCGGTGATACCTACGACGAAGCCTACCAGCACGCCCGGCAATTGGAAGCGGACAAGGGTTTAACTTTCATCCATCCCTACGACGACCCGGACGTGATCGCCGGCCAGGGCACCATCGGCATGGAAATCCTGCGCCAGCATCCCGACCCGATCGACGCGATCTTCATCGCCGTCGGCGGGGGTGGCCTGATCGCTGGCGTGGCCGCCTACGTCAAGTTTCTGCGGCCCGAAATCAAAATCATCGGCGTGGAACCGGACGATGCCGCTTCCATGTACGAAGCACTCAGGCAGGGCGAGCGGGTCACGCTCGACCAGGTCGGGATTTTCGCCGATGGCGTGGCAGTGCGGCAGGTCGGCGAGGAAACCTTCCGGTTGGCGCGGGAACTGGTGGACGACGTCCTCGTGGTCTCCACCGACGAAATCTGCGCCGCCACCAAGGATATCTTCGACGACACCCGTTCCATCGCCGAACCGGCCGGCGCGCTGGGCACGGCCGGGCTAAAGAAATACGTGGAACGCACCGGCATCACCGGAGCCAACCTCATCGCCATCCACTGCGGCGCCAACATCAACTTCGATCGACTGCGCCATGTCGCCGAGCGAGCCGAACTGGGCGAGCGGCGCGAGGCCCTGTTGGCGGTCACCATCCCGGAACAGCCCGGCAGCTTCCGTAAGTTCTGCCAGATCATCGGCAAACGCGCCATTACCGAATTCAACTACCGCTACGCCGACGACCGGCAAGCGCAGGTGTTCGCCGGCGTGCAACTCACCGAGGGCCAGGAGGAAAAGCAGCGGATTATCGATGCCCTGCGCGAGCACGGTTACCCGGTCACCGACATGAGCGACAACGAGATGGCCAAGCTGCATGTGCGCTACATGGTTGGCGGTCACGCACCGGGCATCCGCGACGAACTACTCTACCGCTTTCAATTTCCCGAGCGACCGGGCGCGCTGCTGAAGTTCCTGACCGGCATGGCGCACGATTGGAATATCAGCCTGTTTCATTATCGCAACCACGGTTCCGATCATGGCCGGGTGCTGGTGGGCATCCAGGTCCCGGCGGCCGAACGGCCCAAGTTCCAAACCTTCATCCGCGAACTCGGCTACCCCTTTCATGAGGAGACCGATAACCCCGCTTACCGGCTGTTTCTGGACGGGCGAACTTAGGTCGGTGGCCAGGTTTCCAGGGTCAACACGAACGCCCACTGCGCCGCAGTCACCGGCAGTACCGACAGGCGGTTGCCCCGACGCAGCAAGGTAAACTCGCCCAAAGCCTCCGGGTGACGCTTCAGTTCGGCCAGCGAAATCGGGCGGTACAGGCGGCGGACCAGCCGCACATCCACCCGATACCAGCGAGGCTGGTCCGGCGTGCTGGCGGGATCGTGATAAGGACTGCCAGGATCGAAGGCAGTTTCATCGGGATAACCCGCCCGCACCACTTCGACGATCCCCATGACAGCGGGGTTTGTCGTGCCGGAGTGATAAAAAAACGCCTGATCGCCCAAGCACAAGTCATCCCGCAGGAAATTACGGGCCTGATAGTTGCGCACCCCTTCCCAATGAGTGGTTTGGTCCGGTGCGCTTTCCAGATTGGTGACACCGAACGCTCGCGGCTCGGATTTCAGCAGCCAGTAGCTCATACCTGACCTTCAGCAGTGGAAAATTCGTAAAGCGCCTGCTCGGTCGCCACGGCATCCAGCGGTACATCCCACGGCTGCCGGACCAGTTCGGCAACCCCTTGGAATTCGTAGCCCAACCCCAACAGGCGGGGTCTTCGGCCACGTTCGTTGCCGCCGCGCTGAAAGGCGAAGCTGCGGTCGTAGAAGCCGCCGCCCATGCCGAGACGGGTACCGGTCGAGTCGAAGGCCACCAGCGGCACCAGGACCAAATCCAGATCCATGGGTTGCAACCATTCCGCCGGATCGACCTCAGGTTCGGGGATATCGAATCGGTTGCGGCGCAGCGGCGTGCCGGGCCGGTAGGGCGCAAACTGGAGCGAGCGCGGCGGCACGCCGGCCAGCACTGGCAAAAAAACCTGCCTACCTTCGGCCAAAGCCCGTTCCAGCACCGGCCACGGGTCCAACTCGCCGTCGCAAGCCCAGTAACCGGCAATCCGAACGGCGCGGGCCGGCAGCCATGATTCCAGACGACGCGCGGCGACCAGAGCGGCCTGCTGGCGCGCAGCGGGGGACAGGCCACATCGCAGAGCGCGAAGTTGCCGGCGTAGCTGTTGCGAGTCGATGATCACGGATCGTGAAACATAAAAAAAGCGACGCAAAAAGCATCGCTGGGTCTAAGGGGGGCGCTCTCCACCTGTGCCGTCTCGGGCCTTTGCCCTTGAACCATATGGCTCAAGTGGGGGAACAGAGCGGCATATCAGGCTTTCCGCAACGCGGCGGACATGCACACAACACCGACGACCGTGCTCCCTGGGTAAAAATATCTAGGATCAAGGGGTTACCCGGCCCATTACTCGAACACCGTAGAGAACGCCCGAACTGAAAAAGGAAACCTTGGTTAAAATTATAACCCTTCTGATTCGGCTTTGCTAAGCACAGCGTCAACTTTTTGCAATAAATCTCCCACTTGACGATCAACCAGCGTATCTGTTTCGGCCGACAGTTGCTGCCGCCGTAGCAACTCGTTGCTGACATTGAGCGCAGCCATTATCGCAACCGATTCCAGGCTCAGCAGCTTGCTGGTGTGATCGCGAACTTCCCGCATCCGTTCGTCGAGATAGCGGGCCGCCTCCAGCAGATCGTCACGCTCGGAGGGCTGGCAGGAAAAGCGATACTCACAGTCCATTAGATGCACGGTGACACCCACGATTTCCTGGCTCACGAGGCTTGCTCCAAACCCTTCAGGCGCACGATCATGGCCTCGATGCGGGAACGCGATTGTTCGTTCTGCTCGCGCAGGGCGGCGCATTCCACCTGCA
Organism: Candidatus Competibacter sp.; assembly: GCA_049663445.1. GTDB lineage: Bacteria > Pseudomonadota > Gammaproteobacteria > Competibacterales > Competibacteraceae > Competibacter. Next base: position 2,120 of record JBATDL010000310.1, on the reverse strand, counting down.
AGGCCCGATTCTGCTCGCGCAAAAGGTGATTGTCTCCCTGCAAACGCTCGCACAACGCAGCCAGCCGTTCCAGCCGTTCGGCGAGGATGGCCAGACCGGTCGCAGCGGTTTCAGGGATGTTTTCCAGATCGCCCACCTCGGCGGGCACGGCGGTTTCGTACAATTCGTCGGTTTCCATGTAAGTACTATAGAGCGGTAGAGCGGTCATTCCAAGCGGGTCAATTTTCCGCCTGCTTTCGGGGTCAAAGCGGGGAATGTTAGGATTGCCCGTCGACGCGCCGTTCCGAGGCGCAGGAGTTCTCCCGATGCTTGCCAGCCATTCGCCCGTCTTCGAACGCCTGACCCGGCTGCTCGATCCTTTCAACCCCGCCGAGTTGCATGGATTGCTGTGCGGCCTGCTGTGCGCGGATCCGAATCTGAACTGTGATCGGTGGTTAAGCTGTGTCCACGAAGAACTGGCTGATGAGGGTGAGATCTCCGAACCCGCCGACGATCTGCTGCGGAAGCTGTTCGAATACGGCGCCGCCCAGTTGAGCGACGCCGACTGCGCGGTAACCCCGCTGCTGCCCGAAGACGAGGTGCCCTTGCAACAGCGCAGCGACGCGCTCGGCATCTGGTGTCAGGGACTGCTGTTTGGCCTGGGTCTGGGGCAAGCGGACCGCCACGGCGCTCTCTCGGCAGAAAGCCAGGAATTTCTACACGACGCAGCCGAAATCGCACGGGTCGGCTTCGAAACCGAAGACGCCACCGAAGCCGATGAAGCCGCCTACGCCGAAGTGGTCGAATACCTGCGAGCTGGGCTACTGATCGTCCAACAGGATCTGAGCCGCTCCTCCGCCCGCCTGCACTGAACCCACTCCGGAGCCCCGCCGCCGATGTTCGCCCGCACCATACCGCCCAGCGTTTTCGCCCGCCGCCGCCATACGCTGATGGAGCGCATGGGTCCCGATTCGGTCGCCGTGCTGCCGGCCGCGCCGTCAGCCCCGCGCAACCGCGATATCCACTATCCCTACCGTCAGGATAGCGATTTTTATTATCTGACCGGTTTTCCCGAACCGGAAGCGATCGCCGTGTTGGCCCCCGGTAGCGAGCAGGAGTTTCTGCTGTTCTGCCGCGAGCGCGACCCGCAAATGGAAATCTGGCACGGTCGCCGCGCCGGACCGCAAGGCGCGGTGGAGCGCTACGGCGCCAACAACGCCCATCCCATCACCCAACTGGACCAGTTGCTGCCGCCCTTGCTGGAAAACCGCGAACGGGTATTCTACGCCATCGGCTACAACCCGGATTTCGACCGGCAAGTGATGGACTGGATCAACCGGGTCCGCAGCCAAGCCCGCACCGGGGTGCGAGCACCGGTTGCTTTCATCGCCCTCGAACACCTGCTGCACGCCATGCGGCTGCGCAAGGAACCCGAGGAAATCGCGGTGATGCGCGAATCCGCCCGCATTGCCTGCGAAGCGCACCGCCGGGCCATGCGGGCCTGCCGGCCGGGAATGATGGAATACCAGATCGAAGCGGAAATCTTCCACACCTTTCTCGGTAACGGCGCCGGCTGGTCCTATCCAGCCATCGTCGGCGGCGGTGACAACAGTTGCATCCTGCATTACGTCGAAAACAACGCCGAACTGCGCGATGGCGACCTTTTGTTGATCGACGCTGGCGCCGAGGTGGACGGCTACGCGTCCGACATCACCCGCACCTTTCCGGTCAACGGCCGCTTCTCCGGCGAGCAACGCGCCATTTACGAGCTGGTGCTGGCCGCGCAGAAAGCCGCCATCGACCAGGTCCGCCCCGGCCGCCGCTTCAACGAACCGCACGACGCGGCGGTCCGCGTCCTGACCGAGGGACTGGTGGCGCTCGGCCTGCTGCACGGCGAGGTGGACGCACTGATCAAGACGGAACAGCACAAGGGATTCTACATGCACCGCACCGGCCACTGGCTGGGCATGGACGTCCACGATGTCGGCGACTACAAGACCGGCGACGACTGGCGGGCGTTCGAACCGGGCATGGTGACCACCATCGAACCCGGACTGTATATCCCCGCCAACAGCAAGCGCATGGAGGAGAGTTGGGCGCGGCTGGGCGTTCAACTGGAAACCGATGTGGACGAGCGCTGG
>JBATDL010000309.1:0-2688 GCA_049663445.1 Candidatus Competibacter sp. | reverse complement strand
ACCTGGAACTGTTCGCCAACCTGCGCCCGGCGTTGCTCTACCCGCAACTGGCGTCGGCGTCGGCGCTCAAGCCGGAGATCGTCGCCGGGCTGGATATCCTGATCGTGCGTGAGCTGAACGGCGACATTTACTTTGGCCAGCCGCGCGGCATCCGCACTCTGGAGAACGGCGAGCGCGAAGGTTTCAACACCATGCGCTACAGCGAGTCGGAGATTGAGCGCATCGCCCGGGTCGCATTCGAGGCGGCCCGCAAGCGCCACCGCACGCTGTGCTCGGTGGACAAGGCCAACGTGCTGGAAGCCTCCGAATTGTGGCGCGAAGTGGTCGGGCGAGTGGCTGGGGATTATCCCGATGTGGCGCTGTCTCATATGTATGTGGATAACGCCGCCATGCAACTGGTGCGTGCGCCCAAGCAGTTCGACGTGATCGTGACCGGCAACCTGTTCGGCGATATTCTATCCGACTGCGCCGCCATGCTGACCGGCTCGATCGGCATGTTGCCGTCGGCATCGCTGGATCGCCACGGCAAGGGATTGTACGAACCGATTCACGGTTCCGCGCCCGATATCGCCGGCAAGGGCGTGGCCAATCCGCTGGCCACCATCCTGTCGGCGGCCATGCTGCTGCGCTACAGCCTGAACCAGCCGCAACTGGCCGGGCGAATCGAGGAGGCGGTCGGCCGGGTGCTGGATCAGGGTCTGCGCACGTTGGACATCATGGCATCCGGCATGACCCCGGTCGGTACCCAGGCGATGGGCGACGCAGTGGTGGCAGCGCTGATGGAGTGAGCAGGTGAAGGTCGGGGTCGAGGGTGAAGGTTTTTCGGGCGGGGAGCTTCCGCTGTGGGCAACTCTTTGATGATCGAGTTATTCAAGGTATGGCGATGATGAAGCGAGTGGGTTTGGTCGGCTGGCGCGGCATGGTGGGTTCCGTGCTGATGGATCGGATGGTGGCGGAAAACGATTTCGCCCTGATTGATCCGGTATTTTTCACCACGTCCAATGTGGGCGGCCAGGGTCCGGCCATCGGTAAGGATATTCCGGTTCTGAAAGATGCCCGGTCCATCGCCGACTTACAGGCGCTGGACGTCGTCGTCACCTGCCAGGGCGGCGATTACACCCACGAAATTTATCCGCAACTGCGCGCCGCCGGCTGGAACGGCCATTGGATCGACGCCGCCTCGGCGCTGCGGATGAAGGATGACGCGGTCATTATTCTCGATCCAGTCAACCGCACAGTGATCGAGGGCGCACTGGCGCGAGGCGTGAAGGACTACATCGGCGGTAACTGCACGGTCAGCCTGATGCTGATGGGTCTGGGCGGGCTGTTCGCGCACGGCCTGGTGGAATGGATGAGTGCCATGACCTATCAGGCCGCTTCCGGGGCCGGCGCTCAGAACATGCGCGAACTGATCCAGCAGATGGGCGCGGTCCACGCCGCCGTAGCCGACCGGCTGGAACAGCCGGCCTCGGCGATTCTGGAAATCGACCGCATCGTGGCCGCCGCCTTGCGCTCAGGCGATTTTCCGACCGCCAGCTTCGGCGTGCCGCTGGCCGGGAGTCTGATCCCCTGGATCGACAAACAGCTCGATAACGGCCAAAGCCGCGAGGAATGGAAGGGGCAGGCCGAAACCAACAAAATCCTGGGACGTGCGGACCACCCCATTCCCATCGACGGCATTTGCGTGCGGGTTGGGGTGATGCGCTGCCACAGCCAGGCACTGACCATCAAACTGACCCGAGATGTCCCTCTGGACGAACTGGTCGAGATGATCGGCGCCGCCAACGACTGGGTGAAAGTGGTGCCGAACGAGCGCGAGCTGTCCATGCGCGAGCTGACTCCGGCCGCCGTCACTGGCACCCTGGCCGTGCCGGTCGGCCGACTGCGCAAACTCAACATGGGATCCCAATATCTGGGCGCTTTCACCTGCGGCGACCAGTTGTTGTGGGGCGCGGCCGAACCGTTGCGCCGCATGTTGCGCATCCTGCTGGAGGCGTAACTTCCCCCGCCGATCATTCTCCCGTCGGCTCGCCGGCGGATGGGGTTTTCCACGCCGCTTCTCGAAACTGCATCCAAATCGCGGAAATCCTCTGCATTAAGGAGTATCTTTAAGGGGAGGCTTCGAGAGGTTTCGACCACCCGAAGCGGGAAGGCCGCCGGCTCGATGCGCCGGTGGCGACATCCAAGCCAATCCCGCCGGCACAGCGACGCTCCGGCGGCGGAATGGAGACAGTCCATGCCGACCAGGATATTAATCCGACTATCCCTTTTGGCCGGGCTGGTAGCACCGTTGTGCGCCTTTGCCCTGGGTGTCGGTCCTCTTGAGGTGCGCTCGGCGCTCAATCAGAACTTCGAAGCCGAAATCCCCCTGATCAGCAGCAACCCCGTCGAATTGATCGGCCTGACCGCGCAGATCCCGCGCCAACAAACGTTCGATTGGGCGGGGGTCGAGCGATATGAATTTCTATCGAAGCTGCGCTTCTCGGTGCAGACGCCGCCCGGCGGTCCGAACGTTCTCAAAATCACCTCGACCGAGCCGCTCCGCGAGCCCAACTTTACCCTGTTGCTGGAGGTGGTGTGGCCGCGCGGCCGGTTGCTGCGGGAATTTCCCGTCCAGCTCGACCCGGCGCTGTATGCCAACCGCCGGGTACCGCCACCACCGCCGCTGCCGGTCATAGTGCCGCCACC
>JBATDL010000308.1:0-4368 GCA_049663445.1 Candidatus Competibacter sp. | reverse complement strand
CATCCAGGCCCCGGACGCGCTGGCCCGCTACATCGCCGAAAAAGGCTCGATCTGCATCGACGGCGTCAGCCTCACCGTCAACCGGGTGGACGGCGCGACCTTCGAACTCAACATCGTCCCGCACACGTTGGCGGAAACCACCCTTGCCGACTTTCAGGCCGGCCGACGAGTCAACCTGGAAGTGGACCTGATCGCCCGCTATCTGGAACGGCTACTGCTGGGCGAGCGCGCCGCGCAACCGGGTGGCAAACTCACCGAAGCGCTGCTGCGCGAACACGGTTTCTGGATATAACCATGGCACTCAACACCGTTGACGAACTTCTTGCCGACCTGCAGCAGGGCAGGATGGTCATCGTCATGGACGACGAAGACCGGGAAAACGAAGGCGATCTACTGATGGCCGCCTCACGGGTCCGGCCCGAGGACATCAACTTCATGGCTCGCTACGGCCGTGGCCTGATCTGCCTGACCCTCACCCGAGAACGCTGTCAACAGTTGCGTCTGCCGCTGATGGTGCAGGACAACGCCACCCCCTACTCCACCAACTTCACGGTTTCCGTCGAAGCCGCCCAGGGCGTCACCACCGGCATCTCCGCCTACGACCGCGCCCACACCATCCGCACCGCCGTGCGGCCCGACGCCCGCCCCGAGGATCTGGTGCAGCCTGGCCACATCTTCCCGTTGATGGCTCAGCCCGGTGGGGTACTGACCCGCGCCGGCCATACCGAAGCCGGCTGCGATCTGACTCGGCTGGCCGGGCTGGAACCGGCGGCGGTCATCGTCGAAATCCTCAACGAGGACGGCAGCATGGCGCGGCAGCCCGACCTGGAAGTCTTTGCCGCCCGACATGGGATTAAGATCGGCACCATCGCCGCGCTGATTCGTTACCGGATGCAGAACGAGAAGACCGTGGAACGGGTCGCGGACGCCGTCATGACCACCGAATTCGGTCCGTTCCGAGTGCTGACCTATCAGGACGTGGTCAGCCGGCAGGTGCATTTTGCCCTGGTTAGGGGTGATATCCACCCCGAACAACCGGTCCTGGTCCGGGTCCACGTACAGAATTTTCTGAGCGACCTGCTGGCGATCCGGCTATCGGAAAGTAGCTGGCCCTTGCGCGACGCCCTGCAACGGGTGGCGGGGGAACCGGCCGGCGTGCTGGTGTTTCTGAGCCACCTTGAAGAGCCAGCGACCCTGATCCGGCGGATGCGTGGCTACCAGTTCGGCGCCAGCGAAACGCCGCGCGTACCCGATCAGTTCACCGAACTGCGCACCTACGGCATCGGCGCCCAGATTCTACTGGACATCGGCGTGCGGCGCATGCGGGTGCTCAGCGCGCCCAAACGCATCAGTGGGCTGTCGGGCTTCAATCTGGAAGTGGTGGAATACGTCGCCTGAACCCTTTTTTCCCGAGAGGCGTTTTCGCACAGCCTCCGGCGCGTCAAACGCTTGAAAGACGCCCTCACCCCCGGCCCCTCTCTCACAGAGAGAGGGGAGTTTTTGTAACGCGCATCATTACGGAACCCTCGCCATGCACCACATCAACATCATCGAAGGCGACTTCACCCCGCTCCAGGACGCCCGTTTCGCGCTGGTGGCGTCACGGTTCAACAGCTTCATCGTACAGAGCCTGATCAATGGCGCGGTGGACACCCTATGCCGGCACGGCGTCCCGGAAACCGCCATCGACCTGATCTGGACTCCCGGTTCCTTCGAACTGCCGCTGGCCGCGCAAAAGCTGGCCGCCAGCGAGCACTACGACGGCATCGTCGCACTGGGCGCGGTGATCCGCGGCGGCACTCCGCATTTCGAATATGTCGCCGGCGAGTGCGTCAAGGGACTAGCGAGCGTTTCGCTGGAATACGATATTCCGGTCGGCTTCGGCGTGCTTACCGTCGATACCATCGATCAGGCGGTGGAGCGAGCCGGTACCAAGGCCGGAAACAAGGGCGCCGAAGCAGCGATGGCGGTGCTGGAAATGGTCAGTCTGCTACGACGACTGGAAGGCTGAACCATGGGTGCTCCGATTCGAAAAAACCAGCCCGGCAAACGCAGTTGGGCGCGGCGCTGCGCCGTGCAGGCACTCTACCAGTGGCAGTTGACCGCGCAGACCCCCGGCCAGATCGAAGCCCATTTTCTAGCGGAAGAAGATTTGCAAAAAGCCGATACCGCCTATTTTCGGGAACTGGTCCACCAAATTCCGGCACGGATGGCGGAGATCGATACCGCCCTGGACCCGCTGCTGGACCGACCCTTGGTACAGGTGGACCCGGTGGAACGCGCCATCCTGCGGATCGGTGGTTACGAACTGATGCTGCGCCCGGACATCCCCTACCGGATCGTTCTCAACGAGGCGGTCGAACTCGCCAAGATATTCGGCGCCGAACAGGGGCATCGCTTTATCAACGGGGTACTCGACAAACTGGCCCGCAGCGCGCGGCCAGTCGAATTCGGCGCGTCTTCCTGAGCGGCGCCTTCATGCAATCCGGGTGGACAAGCTCCGTTGCCATGGCCTATGTTCGCTATACGCCTTTCCCGCCACCCGAATTTGCCATGCAACTCGAACCCATTGCCATCACCTCCGAAATTTATCAGGTGGGCGGATACGGCCTGACCGCGCCCGAAGACGCTGCGATCTATCTGATCAACTTCGACGGTCACGCGGCGCTGGTGGACGCCGGCGGAGGCCGCGAACAAGCACGCCTGCTCGACCATCTCGCCATGGTCGGCGTGCTCCCCGCGCAAATCGAATACCTGCTACTCACCCACTGCCATTACGACCACACCGGCGGCGCCCACAGCTTGCGGGAATATTTGGGCTGCCCGGTGGTCGCCCACGAACTGGATGCCGTTTTTCTGGAAAACGGCGACGACGAAGTCACAGCGGCCGACTGGTACGGCGCCCACCTGCACCCCTGCCCGGTGGACCACCCTTTGCGTGGGCTGCGTCAGACGCTGCCGCTGGGCGGGCGCACCATCACCGCCTTGCACATCCCCGGCCACTCCCCCGGCTCGCTGGCCTATCTGATCGAATCCGAGGGCAAACAGGTCCTATTCGCCCAAGACGTGCACGGACCGCTGGACCCGGTCCGCCTGCGCTCCAACCGCGCCGATTACCTGGCCTCACTGGAACGACTGCTGGCACTGGGCGCGGACATTCTCTGCGAGGGGCATTACGGCATCTTCCGAAGCAAGCCGGTCGTAGCCCGCTTCATCCACTCTTGCCTGAACGCGGCGCTCGGATCGTAGCGGCCCTGCGGAAAAACCATTATTGCGCCTGCCCCAGCAGTTGCAGCGCCCGCCGCAGCGCCGCGCGGGTCGCCTCGTTGTTCTCCGGCGCCAGCGCCGCCTGCGTCATGAATTCCCTGGTTTTAGGGGAATCCTGGGAATAACGATAAGTGTTGGCGAACGCCCCGGTCGCCTTATTGACCTCACCCAGCGCCCCATATACCTGGCCCAGATTGAACCATGTGGATGCCCGCTCCGGCGCCAGCGAGAGCGCATACACCAATTGGTGCTCGGCGCGCTTGAACTGGCCGAGCTTCAGTTGGATATAGCCGAGGTTGCCGCTGATCTCGGCGTCGGCGGGGTCAACCCGCTGGGCCTGCTGGAACGCGGTGAAGGCGGATGCAAGATCGTTCCGTCGCAACGCCTCCAACCCTTGCCCGTTCAGGGCGCGGGCCTCCTTGACGTTCTGGCGCGCCGGCCGGGGCACGCTTTCCAATTGCCGCAGGGCCGCGTCCATCCCCGCCGTATCGTTTTTCGCCGACTGCACCAGCATCTGCTGGACATACCCGAAAACCGCTTCATACGGGCCGGCCTGAGCCGGCACCATCATGCTCAGCGCCACCGCCAGTGGCAGCATTCTCAATCGGTCGCGCATTGCCTTGCCCTCTTCTGTCGCCCACCCAATCACTGGCGGATTTGTGTTGGTACAAACGATCCGCCCGAAACCGGCCTACTTTTGCCGTTGCAGGAACCGCGTCACCTCCAGCGCGAATGATTCCGCACGCCAGGTATTACTGGCGGTGACGTGAGTCGCATGGGGCATCACCCACAACCCGCAGTTGGGAATCGCCCCAAACATTTCCAGGATTTGATCCAGCGGCGCCACCGGGTCGCGGTCGCCGACCACGATCAGGGTCGGCTGGGCGATGCGATCCAGAATCTCCAGATCGTGCGAATGATCGGTGGTGGCCGGCTCCAGTGCTTCCGATACTCGACCGATCACCTCCTCCCAAGCATCCGGTCCACCCTGCGGCTGGTGGATGTCGCTGAGCCATTTTTGCATACCGACCCCACGCCAGTAGGCCGGATCGGCCATGTTACGGGTGCCGGCATGGGTGTCCTCGTCCTTGCGGTAGCCCA
>JBATDL010000307.1:0-3059 GCA_049663445.1 Candidatus Competibacter sp. | reverse complement strand
GTCCTGCTCGGCGCACCAGGCGCAGTAAGCTTTGGCTTCGTGATAGTTCACCTCGACCGGCCAGTCCCAGGGCATGGCGATAGTTTCGAACAGGGTGCGCAGCCGATAGCGGTGCAGGCCGGCGGGTCCATCCGGCGTCCAGAAGGTCGGCCATTTGACGTTGCGGAACGCGCGCCATTGCCAGCCGGTTTCCGACCAGTAGCGCGGCTCGTTGTAGCCGCCGGCCGCCACGAAAGCGTGGAATTCGCCGTTGCTGACCGGATGACGACTGGCCTGAAAAGCGCGCACCGCCATCTCGCGCCGGCCGTACTCGTTATCCCAGCCGTAGGAGGGCCAGTCGGCCGGCTTGCCGAGCGTCACCGGCTGCTCGGGCACATTGATCAGGTCGTTGGCCGGGAATTCACGGCCGGCGCGCGGCGGAAAATCGGCTGCCTCCGCCCGTCGCGCGGAAGGATGCAAATCCGGCCATTCCATCGGGCGTTGCACCAGAGCCAGCGGCAGTTCGTGGATCAGCACGGCGGAGGTTTCCAGATGGATGCGCTCGTGCTCGAAGCCCATGAACAGCGCCCACAAGGGGTGGTTTTGGGTGATCGGTGGGTGGCCAGCCGCCAGGCCGGGATGGGTTTCGATCACTCGCCGCACGGTTTGATAGACCTGCCGGCGGTAGGTGTGGACCTCCTGGATGCTAGGCCAGCACATCTCGTTCTTGGACATGTCGTCCCAGCGCATCTCGTCCACGCCGGTTTCGAACAGTCGTTCGTAGTAGGGGTTGAGCGCTTGCTCGATCAGGCCGGCGACCCGCAGCTTGTTGATGTACAACGTCGGCGGATGGCCGTAGTAGAAAATCATCGGGTGGCGCAGGTGGTGATAGGGCGGCCGGAAGAAAGCTTCCTCGCCCTCCAGGCCGGAGAATAGCAGCTCGGTCAATGTCCAGCTATTGTCGAAGTAATCCAGCGTCTGCTGGCGGGTAACGGTTGCCAGATTCGGCAACGGCAATGAGGTCAGGGCGCCGTCCGACCGGCGGCCAGGGCAGTCGCAGGGGGCTTTTCCGGTCCACCACCAGACGGGACGAGGGCCGACAAGTTCGGTGACAAGATTGCCGCGCAGATTCTTGCGCCACGGCTCGGTGGCGGTTTCCAAAGTGGTTGCGGGTGTGGTCGGCACCGTCATATTCCCTCCCGGTTAGCAGGCGTCGGCGATAAGGCGGCGCTCTAGTTTTGGACAAAAACTGTACAAACGTCGATTAAAGAGTGCTGGGCGCCGAAATGGTTCCCAGAATATGCCCGCAAGCCTTGGGACAATTAAAGGTGCTTACCGGCTTCCGCGCAACGGTTGGGAGGGGATGACCATCCACGGGCCGAGAGGCCCGGGACTGCCTTCGGAAATGGTTGCGGCCCGGAAAAGACGGGTTTCACCGCGCCATCCGTAGTTCCGCTTTGAGGTCGGCGACGAAGGCGTGCACGGTTTCCTCATGGGTATCCCAGGCACACATCAGCCGTGCTCCGCCCACACCAATGAAGGTGTAGAACCGCCAACCTCGCCGGTGCAGCGCCGCGATGGCCGCTTCCGGTAGCTGCACAAACACCGCGTTGGATTGGCGCGGGAACATCAGTTCCACTTCCGGCAGGGCGCTCAACTCTTCTTCCAGCACGGCGGCGCAATGGTTGGCGTGGGCGGCATGGCGCAGCCAGGCGTCGGTTTTCAGCACCCCCAACCACTGCGCCGCCAAAAAGCGCATCTTGGACGCCAGTTGCCCGGCCTGTTTGCAGCGGTAGGCGAATTCCTCGGCGGCGGCCAGATCGAAAAAAAGTACCGCCTCACCCAGCGCCAGCCCGTTCTTGGCGCCACCAAAGCACAGCACGTCCGCGCCGCAATCGACGGTGAGGGCGCGCGGCGTCAGACCGAGGGCGGCCACCGCATTGGCGAAGCGGGCACCGTCCATGTGCAGCTTCAACCCATGCCGCAGCGCTACCTGATGGATGGCGTGCAGTTCGGCGGGAGTGTAGACCGTGCCCAGTTCGGTGGATTGAGTCAGGCTGACCACCCGAGGCTTGGGGTAATGAATGTCGCTGCGTTTGGTAATCAGGGATTCCACGCTAGCCGGATCGAGCTTGCCGTCGTGACCCTCGGCTAACAATAGCTTGGCGCCATGCGAGAAGAATTCCGGCGCGCCGCATTCGTCGGTCTCGACATGAGCGAAGCGGTGGCAGACGATGCTGTGATAGGACTGGCAAAGGCTGGCCAGCGCCAGCGAGTTGGCCGCCGTGCCGTTGAAGACGAAAAACACCTCGCAGAGTGTCTCGAACAGCTCCCGGAACCGGTCGCAGGCTTCGGCGGTCCAGCGATCCTGCCCGTAGGGCGGTTCATGGCCATGATTGACCTGCCCCAGCGCCGCCAACGCTTCCGGGCAGATACCGGCATAGTTGTCGCTGGCCAGTTGTTGGAGCGGTACGTCGGGGTGGGTCATGGGTGATTTTCTTGGAAACTGGTTACTTGCATGGGGTAGCCTTTCCCCTGCGGTTCGGCCAAGACTGCCCAGCACCGTTTCACCTCGCCACCTGAGATAAGGGCGCGCTTGGCTGGTTGTACCCGTTTATTTCACGACTCTCCGCAGCATCAATGCTTGTTTCTAGATTTAGCATCATTAGAGCACTGGGTTCAAACCACTGTAAGCCACCTTTCCGGATAAGGCGGGAAGAGAAGAGAGCGATTGACCCGCTGTTGCTTGGGCATCATGCGGTCTTTGGCATCATCAGGATCGCTTCAAGGGACAACGGGGCGGTGAAGAGGCCCAAACGCACGGCCGGCACCTCGCCGGTGGTCCAATGGGGACGGACGAAGTGGTGTTGCAATAGATACACGTCCAGGGTGCGTTGCAGCGCGTCGGCGTTCTTGGCATACGTATTAGTTCCACGCCGAAAAGCGCTGTTGCGCCGGCGCAAGGCCGCGGTATGTGCTTGCAGAGGGTTCGCGTGGAGTGTCGGGATGTTCGGGTTGGGGGGCTTGATTTTTCGGGCGCTTGGGACCCCGCCGATGCCGTTGACTGCCTTTGTTTTTGA
>JBATDL010000306.1:0-2746 GCA_049663445.1 Candidatus Competibacter sp. | reverse complement strand
GGGGTGGTTCGAAACGGCGATTCCACAACTCAGAGAGGAACGCTATAGCCGGCCAGCGCTTCGGCATGGCTGGCGGCGAAATTCACCACCGGTGGTGGACAGTGCAACCCCGCCGTAAAGTCCATCGCCTGCCGTTCGGCAGGCGACAGCATCCAGATTCAGGATTGGTGGAGGGCTGGCGCGGGTAGCCTCGCCAGTTTCGGAATGTAGACGGGGATAATGTACCTGTATGCGGTCGCCGCGCGGTGCAGGGAGGGATGATCGGCGAGCCGCAGATTGCAGCGGAGCCAGACAAGGGCGATGGACATGGCGGACAGAGCCGGTCTAGGGTGGAGAGTCGATGAGGTTCGGCAACCAAACCGGTTGCAGGCAGTCTTTTAGGATGATCGGTCAAGGTTATGCCAGTTCAATCGGGGAGGATGATTGCCATGTTTTTGTGCATCTGCAAGTCGGTTTCCGACAAACAAGTTCGCGAGGCGGTCGATCAAGGCGCCCGCACCATTGGCGACGTCAGCGCCCGCTTTGGGCTCGGCGCCGAATGCGGCAAGTGCCTGGACGATGTGCGCCAGTTTCTCGATACCTGTTTACTTGCCCCACCATCGACCTCGACGGCTGCCAAGACGGCGGTTGAGGTTGCGCCACCGCAGGCTACGCCCGAACCCGCCCCGCAACGAGCGGCCTGGTTTGCCGTGGACTTATGATTTCCAGGAGAGCGATCCGATGAAAGGCGACGCCAAGGTCATTGAGTACCTGAACAAGGCCCTCAGAAGCGAATTGACCGCCATCAACCAATATTTCCTGCACGCTCGCATGTTTGACAACTGGGGGTTCAGCAAACTGGGCAAGCACGAATACGACGAGTCCATCGACGAGATGAAGCACGCCGACCGGCTGGTACTGCGGATCTTGGATCTGGAGGGGCTACCCAACTTGCAGGATCTGGGCAAGCTTTACATCGGCGAGAACGTCGAGGAAATCTTCCGGGGAGATCTCAAGCTCGAATACAACGCCCACCCGCTGTACCGGGAAGCTATCGGCTATTGCGAGAGCTGCGCCGACTACGTTACTCGCGGTCTGCTGGCCGCCATCCTCGCCAGTGAGGAAGAACACATTGGTTGGTTGGAAACCCAGTTGGCGTTGATTGGACGCCTGGGGGTGCCCAATTACCTGCAAGCTCAGATGTGAGGCTACTCCGCCGTTACCCAGCACTTGCCGGGTGCGGGTCGGACTGCTGTAGATGGTGGTTTCGTGCTACGATTCCTCCGACTGGCCTGTCGTGCCAAAACCAACGTAATTCGCCGGGACACGCTGCCGCGCCTCGGCCATCAGAACGAAGAATCTAGGGGAGTCGCCGATGCTGATCTATAACCTTTTTCCCTTGTTGGCCGGGCCGTTTGGAGACTGGGAACCGCACTTCAAACGGGCCGCCGACATGGGTTTCGACTGGATTTTCGTCAATCCAGTCCAGAAACCCGGTTCCTCGGGCAGCCTCTATTCCATCGCCGACTACTTCAAGCTCAATCCCCTGATGGTGGACCCAGCGTCCAAGCTTTCCCCAGAGGAGCAGATCCAGGGAGCGCTTGTCGCCGCCGACCGACTGGGTCTCAAGGTGATGGTGGATCTGGTGATCAACCACTGTGCCTTCGATTCCGAACTGACGCGCCAGCACCGCGAATGGTTCATGCAGGAAAACGGCGACATTGCTCACCCGTCCTGCATGGAGGACGGTCGCAAGGTGGTTTGGGGTGATCTGGTTCGTTTCGACCACCAGCACACCTCCGATCCGGAAGGGCTGTACCGCTACTTTTACCAGATTGTCGAATACCTGTTGAAACTGGGGTTCAAGGGCTTCCGCTGTGATGCGGCCTATCAGATTCCCGGTCATATCTGGGGTCGACTGATCCGCGAGATCCGGCAGAAATATCCGGATACGGTATTTACCGCCGAGACTCTGGGTTGCACCGCCGACCAGACCAAGCAGACCGCCCAGGCGGGTTTCGACTATGTGTTCAACAGCTCCAAGTGGTGGGATTTCCATGGGGCCTGGTTACTGGAGCAGTATCAGCTGGTCCGCGACATCGCCCCGTCCATCAGCTTCGCCGAGAGCCACGATACTGATCGGTTGTTTCAGGAGGTTAACGGCAATGTGGCGGCGATGAAGCAGCGCTATTTGTTCTCCGCGCTGTTTTCCGCCGGCGTCATGATGCCGATAGGGTTCGAGTACGGGTTCCGCCGCCGCCTGCATGTGGTCAACACCCGCCCCGGCGACTGGGAACAACCCAACGCCGATTTATGCGAGTTCATCACCGCCGTCAATACGATCAAGCGCCAGTACTCCATCTTTCGCGAGGAGTCCCCGACCACGATCCTGCCCTACCAGAATTCCAATATTCTGCTCATGTGGAAAGCGTCGACCCGCACCCACGAAGAAGCGTTGATCATTCTCAACAAAGATCCCTGGAACCATCAGTACTTCTACGCCGAAAACCTGGGTACCTACATCCAGGCCGGCGCTCCGTTGCTGGATGTGTCGCCGGAATACCCCCTGGAATATATTCCCCGACCCTTCGGTTACGATTTGCGACCGGGCCAGGCTTTCGTGATGGTCGCCAGCCGCGATCATCTGCCGGCTTAACGGGAAGAGGCGCGCGGGCGCGGCTCGAATCTTCATTCTGGAATAGAGGGTGGCCTGGGCTGCCGCGTCCGGCCCGGGAACCCGAGATAACGAAGGACGGCAGTTTATGTA
>JBATDL010000305.1:0-1882 GCA_049663445.1 Candidatus Competibacter sp. | reverse complement strand
CACCCCCGAGGACGCCGGCTGCCAGGAGGTCATGATCGCCCGGTTGGCGGCGCTCGGCTTTCGGGTGGAACGGTTGCGCTTCGGCGCGGTGGACAACTTCTGGGCGCGACTCGGCGAGGACGAACCGCTGTTCGCCTTCGCCGGCCACACCGACGTGGTGCCACCCGGCCCGCTGGAACGCTGGCAAACGCCGCCGTTCGCCCCGCAAATCCGCGAGGGCTGGCTGTACGGGCGCGGCGCGGCCGACATGAAAAGCAGCCTGGCGGCGATGGTCACCGCCTGCGAGCGCTTCCTCGCCGCCTGCCCGCGCCCGCGCGGCTCCATCGCCTTCCTCGTCACCAGCGACGAAGAAGGTGCGGCGGTGGACGGCACGGTCAAGGTGGTGGAATGGCTGGAGGCGCACGGCGAGAAAATCCGTTGGTGTCTGGTGGGCGAGCCCTCCAGTTCGGCCCAACTGGGCGACACGCTCAAAAACGGCCGGCGCGGCTCGCTGAACGGCCGACTGCGGCTACACGGGAGGCAGGGCCACGTCGCTTATCCCCACTTGGCCCAGAACCCGATCCACGCGATCGGACCGATTCTCAGTGCGCTGGCGGATGAAGTCTGGGATCAGGGTCACGAGTGCTTCCCGCCGACCTCCTTGCAGATTTCCAACCTGCACTCCGGCACCGGCGCGGTCAATGTCGTGCCCGGCGACCTGGAGATGTTGTTCAACTTCCGCTTTTCGCCGGCGGTCACCGTCGAGCAGCTTAAGGAACGCACTCGCCTGATTGTCGAAACCGGCCTGCTGAACGAAGAGATCAAAACCGGTCAGGTGCTCCAGTATGAACTGAGCTGGAACCTGTCGGGATCGCCGTTCTTCACGCCGCCCGACGAGCTGGTCGCCGCCGCCGCCGCCGCGATCCGCGCCGAAACCGGCCTGGAGTCGGCGCTATCCACCGCCGGCGGCACCTCCGACGGGCGTTTCATCGCGCTCACCGGCGCGCAAGTCATCGAACTCGGGCCGTCCAACGCCACCATCCACCAGATCGACGAACGACTGCCCGTCGCCGATCTGGAACGGTTGAGCCGGATCTACCAGGATATTCTGCGCCGCTTGCTGACCTGAGCGAACCCCACAAGCCGAATCCGTCCCCCGTTGGCGGAATCCTGCCTGAGAGATATTCATGCCAACGAAAACCAAATACCGCCTGCCCAACTCGCTGCGGATGGGCTTGCTAATCGCCGGACTGGTGGGCCTGTTGATGGGTGCCCTGGCCTGGTTCCAGGTCGAGCGGGAGCACGCCGCCGATCTGGAAGAAATGGACCGGCGTGCCTACGTGCTGTCCCATCAGATGGTCTATTCGGTCCAGGCTGCGCTGCAACTGCCGGATCGTGAAGCGGCGGCGGCGTTAAGCTCCACCCTGGACGGTTACCCGCCGCTGATCGGATTGGCGGTCTACCGACCGGATGGTCACCTGCTCGCCGCCGGCAAGGCGGTGCAGGAATTCGCCGCCAATCTCGATAAAGTCGTTGCCCGGGCGCTCAAGGAACAGAAAGATATCACTGAATCTGCTCTCACGGATCAGGGCCGCATCTATATCCTCGCCTCGGCGATTCGGGCGCCGGACGGTCAACCGCAAGGTGTGCTGGTGGTGGTCCAGGACATGGCGCAAGTGGACAAGCTCGTTATCAGCCGGCGGGTTCGATTCGGGTTCTGGGTGGGCGCCGTCACCCTGCTGCTGCTGGCTCTGGTGGTTGCGGGTGCCTGGCTGCTGTACGACCGCCCGCTCAAGCGGATGACGGCATGGATGCGGCAACTGCGCAGCGACGAAGCCACCGAGCCGCCACCGCTCGAACTGCCCGCCGCGCGGCTGGCCAGCGAGAACGACCGGCTGGTGGC
>JBATDL010000304.1:0-1512 GCA_049663445.1 Candidatus Competibacter sp. | reverse complement strand
GAGGTGCATGACTTCCTTTTCGCGAGAGCGGATGCGCTCGGCCATTTCATGCAGGTTGGCGATCAACTGGTCGAGTGCCTTCGGCACCAGCCGAAATTGCAGGAAACGCTCGCTAAGCTGCTGGCGTAACCCCTGAGTTTGGGGATGCTGCAAACCGATCTCGTCCGCGCTGGACTGGGTTTGGTGGTAGAGGGCGCGCAATTCCTCGAAACGGCGGGCGGTTTCCTCGGGGTCGGGGCCGCTTTCGACCACGCCTTGCTCCTCCTCTTCGCCCGCTTCCTCTTCGCCTGCTTCCTCTTCGCCCGCTTCCTCTTCGCCCGCTTCCTCTTCGCCCGCTTCCTCGTCCTCGCCGACTACCGCATCTGGATCATCCGAAGCAAGCGGCACTTCTTCCTCCGATATCGGCGGAGAGGCATCTTCAACATCCTGGAAGCCACTGATCACATCGCTCAGTCGGGTGCCGTTGTCGCTGATCGAATCGTAAATCCGCAACAGCTCGCTGGTCGTCAGCGGATAGTTGGCCAGCGCCGACAGCACCTGGCCCATCCCTTCTTCAATGCGCTTGGCGATCTGGATTTCGCCCTCACGGGTGAGCAGTTCGACCGTACCCATCTCGCGCATGTACATCCGCACCGGGTCGGTGGTGCGGCCGAACTCGCTGTCCACGGCAGCCAACGCGGCGGCGGCTTCCTCGGCGACCACATCGTCGTCGGCGCTGGCCGGGTTCTCATTGAGCAGCAGGGTCTCGGTGTCGGGCACAAATTCGTGAACTTCAATGCCCATATCATTGATCATCGCGATGATATCTTCGATCTGTTCAGGATCGACGATATCATCGGGCAGATGGTCGTTCACCTCGGCATAGGTCAGAAAACCCTTTTCCTTGCCGCGGGCGATCAATTTCTTTAATTGCGACTGTTGCTGCTCGCTCATAACTTGTTCACATACCGAGAGGAATAATAAAAGTTAAACGAATAAGAGTATCACAAAAATCAAGCTAATAATTGCGGACAATTAAAAAGTTAGATTTTTTGTGGTTTGCCCAGGCTCTGCAATTCTTCCCGTTCCTCAAAGCTGAGCGCTCGCGGTGTACCATGCAGCGTTCCCAGTAAATGTTCTCGCGGGTCATTGCGTCGACGCAAGTAGGCAACGATGTCGGCAAATTCTTGTTCAAACTGATATTCCTCTTCCGGTGTTTCCAACCGCCACTGGGCCAACCGTTCCAGAATCGCACCCTCGCGGGTATCGCGATAGCGTTCCAGCAGCGCGGCGATACTCAAATCGGGGTTGGCGCGCAAACCACCGATCAATTCGGCCAACAGTTTCACACCCGGTTCGCCACTCCGCAGAGCGAGATCGTCCATCATCACCGCCCGCGCCAGTTCGGGGCGATAAAGCAACAGAGCGATGGCCTTGCGCAACGGAGTGCGAGTCAGTTGCAGGTTGTGCCGGGCGAGGTCAACGGTTCCGCCCGCCGAAAGCCGCAGACGGGTATGCATTAGTTGCGCTTCC
>JBATDL010000303.1:0-3586 GCA_049663445.1 Candidatus Competibacter sp. | reverse complement strand
GGGCGGGACAGCGGCGCGAGCCGGGGCGGTCGAACGGTTCTGCTTCGTTCAGCGGCACCGGGTTTTGCGTGCATCCGGAAGGCTACGTGCTGACCAACCATCACGTTATCGAGGGCGCGAGCGAAATTCTGGCCCGTTCGCCGCGCCAGCGTTGCCGGTTGGAACCGGTGTTCTCCGACCCGAGCAACGATCTGGCGTTGCTGCGATCCGATACCCCCTTGCCCGGCGTGGCAGTGTTTCGCGAAGGAGCGCCAGCCCGCTTGGGCGAGACGGTGATCGTGGTCGGCTATCCGCTGGGCGGCTTGCTCGGGTCGGGGCCGCAGGTGACCACCGGCAACGTCAGCTCCCTGATCGGCCCCGGCGACGATACCCGCGCCCTGCAATTCACCGCGCCCACCCAGGCCGGCAACAGCGGCGGGCCACTGCTGGATGGCGACGGCGCGGTGGTGGGCGTGGTCAGTTCGAAGCTGAACGTGGTCCGGGTGCACGAGATGACCGGAGACATCCCGCAGAACGTCAATTTCGCCATCAAGTCAGCCTTGGCGCGTGGGTTTCTGGAGGCGGTCGGAGTGGATTACCAGAGCCGCGCGCCGCGTCCCACCACCCGCTCCGCCGCCGACATCGCCGCTGAAGCCCGCGATTTTGTGCTCAAGATCGAGTGCCGGGAGTAGGGCACTCTGTTATTTTCAACGATAGGAGGAAATTCAATGGCTCATGAAGGTTATCACGAACCGGTTTCGGAGCTTTCCGACGACACGCGGGATATGCATCGTGCGATCATTTCGCTCATGGAAGAACTGGAAGCAGTGGATTGGTACAACCAGAGAGTGGATGCTTGCAAAGACGAAGAGCTGAAAGCCATTCTTGCCCATAATCGGGATGAGGAAAAGGAACATGCCGCCATGGTGCTGGAATGGATTCGCAGGAAGGACTCGGCGTTTGATAAGGAACTCAAGGATTACCTGTTCACGGAGAAGCGAATCGCCCACAAATAGCCGTGCTGGGTTGGTGGTCATCCGTGATTGTCGCAAGCCTGCCTGGCCGCCGGTGGGGGATGGTTTTCCAAACCGGGAATGCTATCTTAAGGCCGGTAAAAAGGGCGGCGCCAGCGGCGGCTGGCGCCGCCGTGGCCTCGCGACCCTCGGCACGCCTTGGCCCGACCACGTTTTCGAAGCCTTATCAGCGATTCACGCAGACCATCCTTGAGAATCACATCCATGAACGATACCGCTCTACTTTCCCAAGCCGTAACCCACGCTCGGCCACCGGTTCCTTCCGCTCCGCGCTGGGACGTCGAATCGGTTTTGGCACTGTTCGAACTGCCTTTCTCCGATCTGCTGTTTCGGGCTCAGGAAGCGTTGCGCAAGCATTTCGATCCCAACGCAGTGCAGCGTTCGACCCTGTTATCGATCAAGACCGGCAACTGCTCGGAGGATTGCGGTTATTGTTCGCAGTCCAAGCGCTACCAGACCGGACTGGAGACGCAACGCCTGCTATCCACCGAGGAAGTGCTGGCAGCGGCCAAAACAGCCAAGGAACAGGGCGCCGGCCGATTCTGCATGGGCGCGGCTTGGCGCGGCCCCAAGGAGAAGGACTTACCAGCGGTCATGGAGATGGTCAGCGCCGTCAAGGCGCTCGGGCTGGAAACCTGCGTGACCCTGGGTATTCTCAAGGACGGCCAGGCCGAACAGTTGAAGGAAGCCGGGCTGGACTACTACAACCATAACCTCGATACCGCGCCAGAGATTTATGGAGATATCGTCACCACGCACACTTATCAGGATCGGCTGGATACCTTGCAAACCGTGCGTGAGGCCGGTCTGAAGGTCTGTAGCGGCGGCATCGTCGGCATGGGCGAATCGCGCCAGCATCGCGCCGGCTTGATCGCCAAACTGGCCAATCTCGACCCACCACCGGAATCGGTGCCGATCAATAACCTGGTGCCGATTCCCGGTACGCCGCTGGCCAACAGCGATCCGATCGATATTTTCGAGTTTGCCCGCACCATTGCCGCTGCCCGCATCACCATGCCGCGCAGTTACGTGCGCCTGTCGGCCGGGCGGGAGCAGATGAGTGCGACTGAGCAGACGCTGTGCTTCCTGGCCGGAGCCAACTCGATCTTCTACGGCGATCATCTGTTGACCACCAGCAATCCGCAAACACCTCAAGACAACACGTTGTTTGAGAAGCTTGGGCTGCACGGAATCTGAACGACGACCGGCCATGAGCAACGCCGACTGGTTGAATCGCAGCCTGAAAGCTGTTTGGCACCCCTGCACTCAGATGAAATACCACGACTCCGGCGCGCTGCCGCTGGTGCCGGTGGCGCGTGGCGCGGGCGCATGGCTGTACGATTTCGAAGGCCGGCGCTATCTGGACGCTATCGGTTCGTGGTGGGTGAACCTGTTCGGTCACGCCAACCCACGCATCAACGCCGCTGTGAAGGACCAACTCGACCGGCTCGAACATGTGATTCTGGCCGGTTTCACCCATGCACCGGTGGTGGAACTGTCGGAGCGGTTGTCGGCCCTGACCGGCGGCGAGCTGGGCCATTGCTTCTATGCCTCGGACGGTTCGGCGGCGGTGGAAATCGCCTTGAAAATGTCGCATCACTACTGGCGCAATCACGGCGAGCCCGGCAAGCAGGAATTCCTTTGTCTGGCCGGTAGCTACCATGGCGAGACGCTGGGCGCGCTGGGGGTTAGCGATGTCGGTTTGTACAAGGAAGCCTATGGACCGCTGATGCGCCATGCGGTGACCGTTCCTTCCCCGGATGCCCGTCAAGCCGAGGCCGGAGAGACGGCCGCCGAGGTTGCTCGCCGTGCTGCGTCCGGGTTGGAGACGATGTTGGCGGCCCGCCATGAGTCGATCGCCGCGCTGATCGTCGAGCCGCTGGTGCAGGGTGCCGGCGGAATGGTGATGTACGACCCGGAGTACTTGCGGCGGGCTCGTGCCCTGTGCGATCGGTATCGAATCCATTTGATCGCCGACGAAATCATGGTCGGCTTCGGCCGCACCGGCACTCTATTCGCCCACGAACAGGCCGATATCCGCCCTGATCTGCTCTGTCTGTCCAAGGGAATCACCGGCGGTTACCTGCCGTTATCGGTGGTGCTGAGCACGGATGCGCTGTACGACGCCTTCTACGACGACAGCTACAGCCGTGCTTTCCTGCATTCCCATTCCTACACCGGTAATACTCTGGCCTGCCGGGCGGCGCTGGCGACCCTGGATATTTTCGCCGAGGACGAGGTATTGGCGCGCAACCGACGCTTTGCCGAACGTTTCACCGAGCTACTGGCACCGCTGGCGAATCACCCACGGACGCGGCATTTTCGCCAGCGCGGCATGATCTGGGCCGTCGATATCGACAGCACCGACCCCGATTTCCGATTGCGTTTCTTTCGCGAGGCGCTGCAACGCGAACTGCTGCTGCGGCCGTTGGGAACCACGCTGTATTTCATGCCGCCCTACATCCTCGACGATGACGAAGCGGTCCTGCTGGCCGAGCGCGCGGTGGCGGCGCTGGACGCCGCGCTGGCATGATCTGGGACGAACTGGACGGTGGGCTTGCGCAACTGGGGGC
>JBATDL010000302.1:0-2149 GCA_049663445.1 Candidatus Competibacter sp. | reverse complement strand
CCCCCCGGAACTGCCGGCAGTAGAGCCAACGCGGCCGTTTCAACTACCGCCGCTGGATCGGTATGGGGAGATTGCTCTGCATCCGCTATTTATTGCAGCCCGCCAGCCGGAACCTCCTCCCCCAGATGAAGCGTCGCCGGAAGAGCCTCCCCCTCCCCCGGGGCCGGAACAAAAGCTGACGCTACTTGGTGTGATGATTACGTCCAAGGTAAAGAAGGCGTTATTGCGATCCGAAGAGCCCAATGTCAAAACGGTAACGGCACGGATTGGCCCGGGTGAAACAGTCGGCGAATGGCGGCTGGAGGCGGTTTTCTCCGATCGGGTCGTGTTGCGCAAGGGGCAATCGATCCAGGAATTGCCGTTGATACGCCCGAAAAAGCCAGTTGAGCGGCGTGGCCGGGATGTACGACCGGTTGGCCAACCCGGGATTACGCCAAAACCCGGCGCACTCCCCCCGCCGCCACAACATAATGGATAAGGCTGTATTTTCATGAAAAAAATATTTTTCACGTCGGCTGGCACATGGCTGGCGTTGCTGCTCGGTGCGTGCGCAACGGCACCTGCCGACCAGAACGTTCAAGACTCGACGGAACAGCCCGCCGTGCCAGCCACTAGCGAAGCGCTTCGACTCACCTCGGCGCCCTTACCCGCCGCGCGGCCAGCGGGCACCGGCCAGGACAGCGCCACGAAGGCCGCCGGAACCACGATGATCCTGCCGGGCACGGGCAACTTTATCGACAGGAAGACCGCCGCTAAGCCGACACCAGTGATCCGTACCGCAGCCGGCGAGATTACTCTTAACTTCGAAGAAGCCGGTATCCGCGATGTCGTTAAAGTTGTTTTCGATACCCTCAAGGAAAACTATACGATCGACCCGCAGGTGCAGGGTGAAGTGACCGTGCAAACCGGCCGGCCGCTCGCGCGGGATCAGTTGCTGCCGACACTGGAGACGCTGCTGCGCGCGAACAACGCGGTGCTGGTTCGCGAGGAGGGGGTGTACCGGATCATTCCGGCGGCGGGCGCCGCGCAGAGAGGGAATCTGGCTCCACGATTGGGGCAAGGTGGCGCGGGGTATGGCGTGCGAATCGTGCCCTTGCGTTACGTTAGCGCCACCGAGATGCAAACGATCATCGCACCATTTTTGCCTGAAGGGGGCGTTTTGCGGGCGGACCCTATCCGGAACCTGCTCATTTTAGGTGGTACCCCGCAAGAGTTGACCAACGCGCAAAGCACCATTGATACCTTCGATGTGAACTGGCTCAAGGGCATGTCCATTGGCATGTTTCGGCTGCGCAATGTGGATAGTCAGGCCCTGGCCGGAGAGTTGAATCAATTCTTGGGTGAGGGTTCCGGAACGCCGATCGCGGGGATGCTGAAGTTTGTGCCGCTCAGCAAGCTGAATGCGGTGCTGGTGATCACGCCGCAGTTGGAATACCTCAAGGAAGCGGCGGCTTGGATCGAACGCCTGGATGGCATCGGTGGCGAACGCCTGTATGTTTATCAGGTGCAGAACAGCCGGGCCGACTATGTGGCCGAATTACTCAACGGTCTGTTCAACCTGAGCAGTGGCGGCGGCACAAGCCGAGGGGGCGAGTTGGCGCCAGGTCTGAAATCGGCGCAGCTATCGAGCGGCGGTGGCTCGGGATTGTCGAGCGGTTCAAGTTCGGGGTTGAGTGGGGGAGGCAGCGGGACGTCAAGCCTTTCTGGCTCATCGTCCTCCAGTCTCGGGGGGTCGAGTGCGTCGGGTGCGGGAACATCCGGTCTCGGGGGTTCCACGCCATCGATTGGCGGTCGCGCGGGCGGACGTTCCAGCGGTACGGCCGGTACTGGGGGCGGGAGCAGCGCTATTGGTTCTGGCGGACCCAGCGCGGGCATGGAAGAGGTCCGCATCGTCGCCGATACCGAAAACAACGCCTTGCTGATTTGGGCCACCAATCAGAATTACGAGCGGATCATTAGTACATTGCAAAAGCTGGACGTCACGCCCCGCCAGGTCCTGATCGAAGCGACCATCGCCGAGGTGACGCTGACGGGTCGCTTGCAATATGGGTTGCAATGGTTTTTTACCAATGATGTTGGTGGGAGTCACACGGGTACGGGTTCGCTCGGGATCAACGCGAACGACCTGACGGTCAACGATGTGCTGGCG
>JBATDL010000301.1:0-6888 GCA_049663445.1 Candidatus Competibacter sp. | reverse complement strand
GTTCCCGCGCTGCCGTCGTTCGCCGTTCGCTCAAGCGGTCGGCCTGCTCCTGATAGGCGGCCCGCGCCGCTTTCACGGCCTGCTGGAGTTCATCCAGCCGGGTCTCGCTGTGTTCAAGGCGGTCCAGTTCGGTCTCGAACCGCGCCCGTAGCGCCGGCAGTTCCTCGGGCGCGCTTCGATGCTTGCGGGCCAGTTGCAGGGCGGCGGCCAGCCGCTGTTCGATCCGGGCCAGAGGGTCGGGGTCTAGATCGAGATCACCCACGTAGCCGCGCAGTTCGCCACCGGCTTCCTGAACCTGGATCAGCGCGGCGTTGAGCAGCTCGCTCACCGGGGCGAGCCGGGAGTCCAGCCGACTCAGGGTGTCCAATTCGCGCAGGCTTTGGCCGAGCCGGTCGGCGATGGCGTCGCCATCGTCCTCGATCAACCAGCCCAGCAGCCGCTGGCCGGTTTCCAGCAACTGGCTGGCGTTGGCCAGCCAGCGCTGTTCGCGCTCCAGTTCGGCGATCTCGCCTTCCGCCAGATCCAGCGCCGTCAGCTCCCGCAGGTGATAGCGCAGGATATCCAGCCGGGCGTCGCGCTCGCCGCTGGCCTGGCACAGCGCGCGCAGGTCCTGCCGCAACTGACTCCAGTTTCGGTAGCGCTCCGCCAGTTCCGCCACGAGGGGTTGATTGCCGGCGTAATCGTCCAGCAATTGCCGCTGAGCCTCGCGCCGCAGCAGCGACTGGTGCTCGTGTTGGCCGTGGATGTCCACCAGCAGTTCGCCCAGATCCCGCAGCGCTTGCGCCGGTTGCGGCACGCCGTTGATGTAGTTGCGCGAGCGGCCGATGCTGGCGATCACCCGCCGCAGGTGGCAGTCGCCTTCGCCGGCCAGATCGCGCTCGCTCAGCCAGGCGCTTGCCGCCGGTAGTTGGCTCAGATCGAATACCGCGCTGAGGTCGGCCCGTCCGGCGCCGTGGCGGATGACGCCGCTGTCGGCCCGGTCGCCCAGCAGCAGACCGATGGCGTCCACCAGGATGGATTTACCGGCGCCGGTTTCGCCGGTGACCGCAGTCATCCCCGTCGCCAGCTCCAGTTCCAACTGCTCGACGATGGCGAAGTCGCGGACGCACAATTGGGTCAGCATGGCGGCAGGCCCTTCTCAGATGAAAGGCGAGGCTTCCGGACTCAGGCCCCAGCGCAGCTTGGCCCGCAGCAGTTTGAAATAATCATGGTTGATGGGATGGATCAGCCGCACCTTGCGTTCCTTCTTGCGGATGACGATCTGATCGCCCCGTTCCAGCGGTAGGCTGACCTGGCCATCGCAGGTCACCTGCGTGTTGATGGTGTTGGCTGCGTTCAGCACCACCTCGATGACGCTGTCGGCGCTGACCACGATCGGTCGATGGGTGAGGGTGTGCGGGCAGATCGGCACCAGCACCACCGCTTCCAGCCCCGGATAGAGGATCGGCCCACCGCCGGCCAGTGCATAGGCGGTGGAGCCGGTCGGGGTGGAGATGATCAGGCCGTCGGCGCGATAGGTGTTCAGAAACCGTCCCTCCAGAAAGGTCTCCACATCGATCATTCGCGCAACGTCGCGCTTATGGATCACCACGTCGTTCAAGGCGTCCGCCTCGCCGACCACGCAGCCGTCGCGCATGACCTGAGCGTGCAATAGCAGGCGAGGGGCCTCGCGGAACTGGCCGTTCAACACGCCGTCCAGGCGGTGCGGGATTTCGCTGGGCGAAACGTCGGCCAGAAACCCCAGCCGCCCCAGGTTGACCCCCAGGATCGGCATGTCGTAGTCCACCAGCGAACGGGCGGCATTCAGCATGGTGCCGTCGCCGCCCATGACCACCACCAGATCGCATTGCTCGCCGATGGCGGTTCGGCTGGCGACTTCCAGGCCGCTGTCGGGGATCAATTGGGCCGAGCTTTCGTCGAGGAGTACCCGCAACTGACGCTGGCGTAGATGGGCGGCGATTTGATTCAGCGTGCCCGCAACGTTGGGGTCGCCGAACTTGCCGATGAGACCAATGGTGTGGAAGACAGGGATGGGCATCGTTCCGTACTGAGTGATCTAAAGGGGGCAAACTACCATTGTAGAAGAACGTGCGCCAAGCATGACAGCTTGACACCCCGACAGGGAATTGCTAGGTTCCATTGGCACTCTGAGGTGAAGAGTGCTAAAAAACCATCAGGTGTCGGCATGCAGACTTCGGACCCCACGCCGGCGGGTCATCCCGCCCTCAGCGAGCGCACCCAGCACCTGCTGAAGTTTCTGGTCGAACGCTACATCCGCGACGGCCAGCCGGTCGGTTCGCGCATGTTGTCGCGCGACGCTGGTTTGGACCTGAGTTCCGCCACCGTGCGTAACGTCATGGCCGACCTGGAAGAGATGGGTTACCTGCGCGCGCCGCACACTTCGGCCGGACGGGTGCCGACCGCTCGCGGCTACCGATTTTTTATCGATACGTTGTTGCGCGTCAAGCCGCTGGACCCGCGGGAAATCGAGGCGCTGCGCCGGCAGATCGACCGGCCAGCGCAAAACGGCGCCGAACTGGCGCGGTCGGTGTCGGACCTGTTGTCCGGCGTCACTCAGCTGGCCGGCATCGTCATGCTGCCGCGCCGTCAGACCATGACCCTGCGCCAGGTTGAATTCCTGCCGTTGTCCGAACGCCGGGTACTGGCGATCCTGGTGCTGAATGGTCAGGAAGTGCAGAACCGCATTGTCCAGACTCGGCGCTCCTACGATGCTGCGGAATTGCAGCGGGCCGCCAATTATCTCAACGCGCAGTTCGGTGGCCGGGACATCCAGCAGGTGCGGAAAACCCTGCTCGACGAACTGCGCGAAACTCGCGATAACCTCGACCGGCTGATGCAAACCGTGGTGGAGATGGCGGAGCAGACCTTCGAGACCACTCCTGAAAGCGACGACTATGTAGTGGCCGGCCAAACCCACCTGATGCAGTACGCCGACCTGTCGGATCTCGACAAACTGCGGCAATTGTTCGAAGCTTTCAACCAGAAAAGCGACCTGCTGCATCTGTTCGATCAATGCCTGCACGCCGGTGGAGTGCAAATCTTCGTCGGCGAAGAATCTGGCTGCGGCGTGCTGGAAGGATGCAGCGTGGTGACGGCGCCCTACAGCACGGGTGACCAGGTGTTGGGTGTGCTCGGCATCATCGGCCCGACCCGCATGGCCTACGACCGGGTCATTCCGGTGGTGGACGTCACCGCCCGTTTGTTGGCCGAGGTGCTGGACGGGCAACGAGACTGAACGTAGGAAAAACGGTTGTCCTGGTGATCGGCGCTCTTGAATTTCCCGCATTCAACCCCAGTTCTCCGCCATTAGGGGCGGCGGCAGTCGCCCGACCGCTTGCCACCCGTGATGGAGAACATATCCGATGAGCTCAACCGAACCTAAACACCCCCTACACACTCGCCCGGATGCTGCCGGGGCTGACTCCCAGCCATTCGTGGAAACCGCGCTGGCCGTCGAGGAGGAAGGGCTCGAACTGCCGGTCAGCCACGAAGAATTCGAAGGGATGCAACGTGAGTTGGATCAGGCACTGGCCAAGGCCGACGAGCACTGGAAGTTGTACCTGGGCGCCCACGCCGAAATGGAAAACCTGCGCAAGCGCGCCGAGCGTGAGGTGCAGAACGCCCATAAGTTCGCCCTGGAGCGGTTTTTCGGCGAACTGCTGCCAGTACGCGACAGCCTGGAACTGGGGTTGGCGGCGGCCAGTGACGCCGTGGATATCGCCAAGCTGCGGGAGGGGGTCGAACTGACGCTGCGGCAACTGACGGTGGCGATGGAGAAATTCGGCGCCCGCGAAGTGGATCCTCTTGGCGCCAAGTTCGATCCGGGCCAGCAGGAAGCCATGGCCATGCTGCCGACCGATCAGGCCGAGCCCAACACCGTGGTGCAGGTCGTGCAAAAGGGCTATCTGCTCAACGAACGGCTGATTCGCCCCGCCAAGGTGATCGTTGCCCAGGCCGTGCCCCGGTCGGCGAGTTAAACGCCTTTCCTCCATTCCGCGCCATTGAAAATCCGAGCGGATGGCCCCACATCCAACGGCAGGCAAGGCTCAACAAACCGAATTCCCTGATTAGAGAGCACAATCATGAGCAATATTATCGGCATCGACCTGGGCACCACCAATTCCTGCGTGGCGATTATGGAAGGCGGCAAGCCCCGAGTGATCGAAAACAGCGAGGGCGACCGGACCACACCGTCCGTCGTCGCCTTTATGGAAGACGGTGAAATTACCGTCGGTCAGCCGGCCAAACGCCAGGCGGTCACCAATCCGCACAACACCCTGTTTGCGGTCAAGCGATTGATCGGCCGTCGGTTCAACGAGCCGGAGGTGCAGAAGGACATCAACCTTGTGCCCTATAAGATCGTTAAGAATGACAACGGCGATGCCTGGGTTGAGGCGCGCGACAAGAAAATGGCGCCGCCGGAAATTTCGGCGCGGGTGCTGATGAAGATGAAAAAGACCGCCGAGGATTATCTCGGACACCCGGTCACCGAAGCGGTGATCACGGTGCCGGCCTACTTCAACGACAGCCAGCGTCAGGCCACCAAGGACGCCGGCCGCATCGCCGGTCTGGAAGTGAAGCGCATCATCAACGAACCGACGGCAGCGGCGCTGGCCTTCGGCATGGACAAGTCCAGCACCAAGGATCGCAAGATTGCGGTCTACGATCTGGGCGGCGGCACCTTCGACGTCTCGATCATCGAGATCGCCGAGGTGGACGGCGAAAAGCAGTTCGAGGTGCTCTCGACCAACGGCGACACCTTCCTGGGTGGCGAGGATTTCGACAAGCGCATCATCGACTACCTGATCGAGCAATTCCAGAAAGAATCCGGCATCAATCTGGCCAGCGATCCGCTAGCGTTGCAGCGGCTGAAGGAAGCGGCCGAGAAGGCCAAGATCGAGCTGTCTTCCAGCCAGCAGAGCGAGATTAACCTGCCGTATATGACCGCCGACGCCAGCGGACCCAAGCATCTGAATCTGAAGCTGACCCGCGCCAAGCTGGAGTCGCTGGTGGAGGATCTGGTCGAGAAAACCATCGGTCCCTGCCGGACTGCGTTGAAGGACGCCGGACTGGGCGTCGGCCAGATCGACGATGTGCTGCTGGTCGGTGGCCAAAGCCGCATGCCCAAGGTGCAGGACAAGGTCCGCGAGTTTTTCGGCAAGGAGCCGCGCAAGGATGTAAACCCCGATGAAGCCGTTGCAGTCGGTGCGGCGATTCAGGGCGGCGTGCTGGGCGGTTCGGTCAAGGATGTGCTGTTGCTCGACGTGACCCCGCTGAGCCTGGGCATTGAGACCATGGGCGGAGTGATGACCAAGCTGATCGAGAAGAACACCACCATCCCGACCAAGGCACAGCAGGTTTTCTCGACCGCCGACGACAATCAGACTGCGGTCACCGTGCATGTCATGCAGGGCGAGCGCGAGATGGCCTCGGCCAACAAGTCGCTGGGCAAGTTCGACTTGCAGGATATTCCACCGGCCCCGCGCGGCGTGCCGCAGATCGAGGTGATGTTCGACATCGACGCCAACGGCATTCTGCATGTTTCCGCCAAGGACAAGGCGACCGGCAAGGAGAACCGGATTGTGATCAAGGCGTCCTCCGGTCTGTCCGAGGATGAGATCAGGCGGATGGTCGGCGATGCCGAGGTGCATGCGGAAGAGGACAAGAAGTTCCACGAGCTGGTCAACGCACGCAATCAGGCCGAGAACCTGATTCACGCCTCCGAGAAGACCCTGCGTGATTTGGGCGACAAGGTCGAAGGTGGCGAGCGGGCGGCGATCGAGTCGGCGATTAGCGACTTGCGCACCACCGCCAAGACCGACAACATGAGCGCCATCGAGGCCAAGACCCGGACGCTGGCCGAACTGTCCGGCAAGATGGCCGAGCGGGTTTACGGCCAGTCGGGCGACGGGCCGCACGGCGGTGGTCCGGATGGGCCGCACGGCGGCGCAGGTAGCGGCCACAAGCCGGCCGACGACGGTGTGGTGGACGCCGAGTTTGAGGAAGTGAAGAAGTAAGCACCGCACTTGCGGTAAACTGTGAATCCGGGGACGCGCAAGCGTTCCCGGTTTTTCGGTTCTGAATGGCATAACCCGGCAGGCACTCGCAACGCAACACTATGTCCAAGCGCGATTATTACGAAACTCTCAACGTGGCTCGCAACGCCAGCGAAGCCGAAGTCAAACAAGCCTACCGGCGGCTGGCGATGAAGCTGCACCCCGACCGCAACCCCGGCGATCAGGTGGCCGAGGAACGCTTCAAGGAGGCCAAGGAGGCTTACGAGGTGCTGAGCGACTCGCGTAAGCGGACGGCTTACGACCAGTTCGGCCATGCGGGGGTGGACGGCACGGCGGGTGGCGGCTTCGGCGGTTTTGGCGAGGCCGCCGACCTGGGCGACATTTTCGGCGGCGTGTTTCGCGACATCTTCGGCGGCATGCGGGGGGGTAGCGGTGGCCAGAGCTATCGCGGGGCCGACCTGCGCTACACGCTGGATTTGACGCTGGAAGAAGCGGTATTCGGCACCACCGCCAAGATTCGCGTGCCGACGCTGGTCACCTGCGCGACCTGCGCCGGCAGCGGCGCCAAGCCGGGTACCAAGCCGACCACCTGTCCCACCTGCCGTGGAGTCGGTCAGGTACGGATGCAGCAGGGTTTTTTCTCGATTCAGCAGGCCTGCCCGCGCTGCCAGGGACGGGGCACGATTATTCCCGACCCCTGCGAGACCTGCCGTGGCAGCGGTCGGATCGAGGAGCAGAAGACGCTATCGGTCAAGGTACCGGCCGGTGTGGACAACGGTGATCGTATCCGGTTGACGGGCGAGGGCGAGGCGGGCGAGCACAGCGGCTCGCCGGGCGATCTGTACGTGCA
>JBATDL010000300.1:0-1955 GCA_049663445.1 Candidatus Competibacter sp. | reverse complement strand
GTGCGGGTTGAGGCGATGGCGGCGGAAATCGGCCCGCTGACCGGGAAGGTTCTCGCCGTCCTGGCGGAGGATGCGGAGCCCGACCGGGTGCTCGAAGTGGACCCGGCCGCGTTGGGGCAGGTGCTCGCCGAACTGGAGCCGCTGCTGGCGGCGTCCAAACTGCGCGCCAACCAGGTCTTCGCAGCCCATCGGGCGCTGCTCAAGGCCGCCTTCGGGCCGTTGTGGGTGGAACTGGAGCGGCGGATCGAGCACTTCGAATATCCCGAGGCGCTGGATATTCTGCGCGCGCTTCCCACTACCCGGCGCGAGTGAAGGCCAAGCGAAGTTTAGGTGCCCAGTTGCGCCATGGCCTGCATGACTGGCCGCAGGTCCAGCCACCACTGTTCCAGCGGTCGGCGGTTAACGGCATCGACCATATCCGGCATCTGCTTGATTGGGAAAGTGGTCAACTTGCCTTCGGTCATGCCGATAAACGCACCTGTCGCCGAACCGCGCTCCATCTCCTGACTGAGAAAATCGATGCCATAGGCTGCTAGTCGAGTGGCGAGAATCCGGTCGAACGGCGAGGGATTGCCGCCTTGCTGAACATGGCCCAGCACTGCCTGGCGCACATCGAACAGATGATGACCTTCCTCTTCAAACAACCGGGCCAGGAAATCAGTAGTGTATTGCGCGTTGGCGTATTCATTACGGATCGTCAGATAGAAGCGCCGCCCACCGCGAAAGCTGTCGACCATCCGCTCCACGTCGGCCTGTAAATCCTTGAGGGTGATGCCCTCCTCAGGCAGATAAATACGCTCGGCGCCCGCCGCCAAACCGCTCATCATGGCCAGATAACCGCAATGTCGGCCCATCACCTCGACCACGAAACAGCGTCGCGCCGCCATCGCCGATTGTTTGATACGGTCGAGCGCTTCGACGATGACGTTGAGCGCGGTATCGGCACCGATGCTCAAATCCGATCCAGGCAGGTTGTTGTCGATAGTGGCCGGCAGGCAAATCATCGGGATCTTGAAGGCGGGATAGCGTTCCCGCTCGCTGTGCAACCAATGTAACGCCTGATAGGCTTTCCAACCGCCGATGACCAGCAGACCATCGACATGATGGGTCTCCAGGGCGCGGGCGACGGTGTAGAGCTGTTCGGTGGTGGGGATTTGCCGGCTGGCGCCCAACTCCGCGCCGCCGAGCGCGGTCCAGCCTTCGACATCGCCCCAGGTGAGTTCTTCGATCCGGCCATCGATCAGCCCGGCAAAGCTGCCGTGCACCCCCAACATGGCATGGCCGCGATCCCGACCGAGACGCACGGCGGCGCGAGCGGCTGTATTCATCCCCGGCGCCAGTCCACCGCCATGCAGGACGGCAATGCGGCGGGGCCGGTCCGACGGCGTAACGCTGGGCAGCGCTTCGGCCATCGCCTTGAAAATCTCGAACATGGCGGTGAAGCTGCCGCCGCGCAGTGCCATGGCCTGGTCGTAGTTTTTCTCGGCGATCAAGCGGGCCACCGACCGGGTTTTTTCAACGCACTCCATCAGCGGTGCGCGATGGATGCGGTTATAACGGACCCCGATCAACTGCGGTTCGCTGTCCGGGGTCGCCGCCAGCAACTCTTCGACCGCCGCGTGACCGACCAGGGTGCTCATCCAGCGGTCATAGACGCTGGGCGTCCCGCCGCGCTGAACATGGCCGAGAATGGTCACCCGGGCATCTTCGCCCAGCCGTTCCTCCAAGACCTGACGGACATAGTCGGCGCTGATCGGGTTGCCGGCGCGATCGGTCGCGCCCTCGGCGACCACCACGATACTGTCGCGGCGGCCGGCGGCCCGGCCATGGCGCAGCAATTCGCACATGCGTTCTTCCCAGCCGTCGGGCGGCGGGTTTTCGGGAATCAGCGCATAGTCGGTGCCGCCGGCGATGGCGCTGGTCAGGGCCAGGTAACCGCAGTGCCGGCCCATGAC
>JBATDL010000299.1:0-5728 GCA_049663445.1 Candidatus Competibacter sp. | reverse complement strand
GGGTAGGGCGTTGGATTGACTGGAGCTGGCCGGTAAGCAGGCGGGGCGCCCGCTGGCGGTGTTCCCGGAGTCGAGTAGGAGTAGCCGGTGATAGGACGGGGGGGGTAAGCGGGTCGGTATCCGGAAGGTGCGGTGGATGCGGACGGATAGGCGGTGGCCGGCGGCGGCGCGCGACCATAACCCGGTGGGAAGGGAGCGGGCGAGTAAGCCGGGGCCGAACCTGGCGCGACGCTGATCGAAACGGGCATGCCGCTGACCTGCTCGACCGCGACTTCGAGCACTGCCGGATCCACGCCCGGCATGTCGGGGCCGATCTTGGCGATCACTGCCCGCTGTGCCTGTTCCAGGGTGACCTTGAACGGCAGGTTGTCTTCTTCCAGTGGTTCGTGCGATTCAACGAATAATTCGCCATTGAAACGTCCGACCTTGACCGGTTGGTCGACCAAACGTACCGCAGTGCCGACCGGCACCATGCCGAATAGATGTTCGATGTCTTCCGGATACATTCGCACGCAGCCGTGCGTGACCCGCATGCCGATGCCGTAGGGCTTGTTGGTGCCGTGGATCAGATAGCCGGGCACGCCCAGTCGCATGGCATAGCGTCCCAACGGATTGTCCGGGCCGCCGGGGATCACATCGGGCAGGAAATCGCCTTCAGCGGCATGTTCGGCTTTGATCGAAGCCGGCGGCCGCCAAGGTGGATCGACATCCTTGGCGACGACCTTGGTCAAGCCCATCGGCGTTTTCCAGTCCATGCGGCCAATGCTCACCGGATAGGTGTGGACCACCTGTTGCCCGTCGGCACCGGCTTTGGGATAGTAGTACAGTCGCATCTCCGCGATGTTGAGCACCACGCCCTCGCGCGGAGCATCGGGCAAGACGTGACGGGTCGGTAGCACGATCGGGTTACCCTCGCCAGGCGCCCAGCGATCCACCCCTGGGTTGGCGTGGACGATTTCATCGTAGCCCAGACTGTAGCGGCGAGCGATATCGATCAGGGTATCTTCCTTGGTGGCGTAGACGACCTTGACCTGTCCGATGACATCGGTATCCGGGGGTGGCAGGGGATAAACAGTCGCCTGCGCGGTGCTGGCGGTTAGCCACCCCAGCAGCAGCCAGCGAAGGCGTTTCAGGAAAGGGCTCGGCATGGAAGCGTCTCGTCTCCGGTGATATGGGCGGTAAAAATGAAAATAGTGCCTGCAATTTCACGGCAACGCCATAGTAACCACCCAGTTCGATCGACAACCGGCTCGCGGAAAGCGCATCACGATTTTGCTGTTGCCGGTTTGACCCGATCCTGATCCATCCTGTTCCCATTTTGCCGGGAAGACCGTTTTTAGCCCACGATAAAAAACTCAACTTTGGCTTTTAGCCGCCTTGAGCGCTTCCTGAATCCAACCGTCGAAGGTTTTCTGGTGTCCCTTGATCCAGGCATCGGTGTGGCGTTCGATGTCAGCCATGCTCTTTTCACCATCGCGCATCCGCAAATTCTGCGCGCTGATATCGTTGGCGCTGATCTCCATGATCGAGAATAATTTGGCGGCGGCGGGATTTTCCTGTGCAAACTTCAGGTTGGCGATGATTCGTTGATTGTTGGCCTCGAAACCGTAATTCTGGCCGCTCGGCAGCGTCGTATCCACATCCTTGCGTTCGCCGGGCAACGAAGAAAACGGTACTTGCAGCCACACGACATCCTTGCCGGGAACCATCACGCCTGAAACCCAGTAAGGGGTCCAGGTGTAATACAGCACCGGCTCGCCTTTCTTGAAGCGAGTGATCGTGTCAGCGATGATCGCCGAGTAACTGCCCTGATTGTGGGTGACGGTGTCCCGCAATTTGAATGTATCCAATTGATGTTCAATCACTTTTTCGCAGCCCCAACCGGGATTGCAACCGGCCAGGTCGGCTTTGCCGTCACCGTTGGTGTCGAATATTTTGGCCAGTTTCGGATCCTTGAGCTGATCGATATGGGTGATCTTGTACTGATCGGCGGTTTTTTTGTCGATCAGATAACCCTGTAGCGCGCCCGGCGAGTAAACGCCTTCCCGGTAAATCTTGTCGGCGCCGCCGGCCTTGGTATAGAAATCCGAATGAAGTGGATCCCAGTGATCTGCCAGAAACGTACCATCGCCATTGCCGATGGCGACATGCGCGGTGGCGTACTCGACTTCCTTGATCGGTTTGACGTCATAGCCCAGACGCTCCAGCGCCTTTACCACCAGCAAGGTCTGGAAGGTTTCTTCAGCAATCGAGCTTTGCAGGGGTTGAACGGTGACGCCCTTGCCGGGCAGATCAGCCGCTTGACTGCCCGCAGACCACAGGCCTAACGTCAATAGCGTGGCGAAAACTCCTTTCAGGCCAGACCAACGAGTAAAATATTTCATGCATCTCTCCTTCTTTCCGAAGCAGGATTTAAGGACAGGGGTGCCGTGACACCCCGACGGGAGACGCGGTTTCGCGCCGTTAATGGCGACCCAGCAAGCGATAGACGAGACCTGCCGGACCCTGTTGATACCAGTGGCGGGCTTCCCGGTGGCGGGTATCCGCGCCGAACGATTGAGTCAGTCGATCGAGGATGATGGCCAGCAATACGATGCCTACGCCGCCAACCGTCGCCAACCCCATGTCCAGGCGACCGATGCCGCGTAACACCATCTGGCCCAACCCCCCCACGGCGATCATCGAGGCGATCACCACCATGGACAGCGCCAGCATCAAGGTTTGGTTGACGCCGGCCATGATGTTGGGCATCGCCAAGGGAATCTGCACCTTGTACAGCAACTGGCGTGGACTGGCGCCGAACGCCTGGGCGGCCTCCACCAGATCCGCTGGAACCTGGCGGATGCCCAGGTTGGTGAGGCGGATCAATGGCGGCAGCGCAAAGATGATGGTCACCACCACGCCGGGGACGTTGCCGATCCCGAACAGCATGACAATGGGTACCAGGTACACGAAAGCCGGTGTGGTCTGCATGGCGTCCAGGATCGGGCGAAAGATCGCCAGCGCTCGATCATTGCGAGCGAGCCAGATGCCCAGCGGCAATCCAACCAATATGCAGAAAAACACCGAGGTCAACACCAGGGCCAAGGTCACCATCGCCTCGGACCAGGCACCGATCAGCCCAACGATTACCAGCGAAATCAGGGTACCCACCGCCAACCGGCATCCGACCATCTGCCAAGCCAGCAACACGAAGATCAGAATGATCAGCAGGGCCGGCGCTGCCAGCAGAGTGGATTCAACGGAGGTCAGGATGGCGTCGATTGGCCAACGGATCGCTTGGAACACGGGGCGGAAGTTGTCCACCAGCCAGTCCAAACCCTGATCCACCCAAACATTCAACGGAATCAAAGTCTCCTGAAAGGGGTGGAGCCAGTCGAATGGGGTAGGCTCCGGAGCAGTGGGCGCAGCGGTCAGCCAATCGGTATTCACCGGTGTCGAGGGGGTGGATGACGATGCAGGTTCGCCGCTGGCCCAGGGATTGGCCTCTGGCGCGTCGGCGGCGAGCACTCCAGATGGGGATACCAACATCATAAATATAATTAGAATAAATAGGTTAAATCTCATTATCTTGTTGCAAATATCGCCCATGGAGGATATGGATTGCCGGGTGTTCGTCATCGTCCAGCTATCATGGGTAGCTTTTCTCATACCAATTCCTCATCACCATTCAGCGCCAGTAACAGATTGGCTTTGGTAACCACTCCCAAGTAGCGCTTATTCTCGTCGACCACCGGTACGCCGCAGGGCGCCTGCGCGACTCTGCACAACAACTCATTCAGGGGCGTATCGACCGGAATAGGATCAAGATCCGGCAGGAAGGCTTGTTTGATCGGGATACCTTCGCCACGGCCCGCCGCGCGCAGCGAATCGGCGGACACTACACCATGAAACACTCGGTTAGGGCCGACCACATAGCCATAATCCTCAAAGCGAGAGGAAATTTGTTGCAGGGCGGCCCGGATGCCGGTGCCTTCACGGTCAATCAGCGTCGCGTGTTCGGTGCGCGCCACATCGCGAGCGGTGAGTACCTTGGACGTATCCACGCCCCGGAAGAACGAGCTGACGTAATCGTCGGCGGGATTGCGCAGAATTTCTTCCGGTGTTCCCACTTGCACGACCCGCCCGCCTTCCATGATCGCAATGCGATCGCCGATGCGCATGGCTTCGTCCAGATCGTGGGAAATAAACACGATGGTGCGTTGTTGCTGGGTTTGCAGGTCTAGCAACTGATCCTGCATTTCTGAGCGGATCAGCGGATCGAGAGCGGAGAATGCTTCGTCCATCAGCAGAATATCAGGATCGTTCGCCAGCGCCCGGGCCAGCCCAACTCGTTGTTTCATGCCACCCGAGAGTTCATCCGGATAGCTTTCGGCATAG
Organism: Candidatus Competibacter sp.; assembly: GCA_049663445.1. Taxonomy (GTDB): domain Bacteria; phylum Pseudomonadota; class Gammaproteobacteria; order Competibacterales; family Competibacteraceae; genus Competibacter. The sequence continues at coordinate 1,348 of JBATDL010000299.1, read as the reverse complement.
GCTTTCAACCCAACCTGATCCAACGCCGCCAAGGCGCGTTCGTAGCGGGTTTCGCGCGGAACCGCCGACAGTTCCAGCCCGAAAGCGGCGTTATCGATGACGTTAATGTGCGGCAGCAATGCGAAAGACTGAAACACCATGCTCATTTTGCGCCGCCGCAGGTTACGCAACCCTTCATCGGGCAGGACGGCGATGTCCTCGCCGTCGACCATGATTTGTCCCGATGTGGGTTCGATCAACCGATTCAGCAGGCGCACCAAAGTGGATTTACCGGAGCCGGACAGGCCCATGATGACAAAAATTTCGCCTTCGTGGATATCGAAGTTGGCGTTCATGACACCGACACTTTGGCCAGTGCGTTCGAAGATTTTCGCCTTGTCCACGCCCTGTTCCAGGAGCGGCAGGGCAGTCTTGGGATTATCCCCGAAAACCTTGTAAAGCTTTCTGATTGCAATTTTGACGTTCATTGGGAAGATTCGGGTCGCGATTGCGCTGGTCTCGATTTCTGCTCGCGACAATGAAATCATTGCCGAAGGCACTTCCAAATCGACTCATTGTGCTCGAATGGGATAACGAGGCAGTGCAACCGATTGCTTATCGGGCGATCCGGCCAGACCGAATCAGTGGGCGGCTCAGTCGTTGGAGAGACAACATTCAGGATTGAAAAAATCTAAACCGGTAACCTAAAAATGACATCTTTGCTTTTTTTATTTTTACAACGATCGGGCAAACGATGCAAACCCATTGCGTTTATTTTGAAGTTAAACTGAATTTATCTTTTTGATTTAAAATAACAAAAAATTATTATTAAAGTGCGGAGGCAATTTGATCATCAGTGTCCCGCGCGCCCTGCGGACACCACCGCTAGTCTTGGCGATCTTTTTTGCACCGTGTCTGGATGCCCCTGATGGTCGGCCATCAATACTTCGTTGTCCTCGCCGCCTTCCCCCGATCAGATCGCTTTCAACCATACGGAAATCAAGTTTTTTAATGGGGTTTGGAGTATCCTGGAAACGTTATTAACTGGATAAAACCGGCTTGAAAACAGGCCATCCATGCACTGTGCTGGATCGGCCGCGAACGACGGAGGTGGTCCATGGCGGAACCCATGACGTTTGCCCAAACGATCCGCGATATCGTGCGGCGCCACGGCGGGTTGCCGACCCGGTTGCTACAGGTTCTGCGGGACGTACAGGACCGCCTGACCTGGCTTCCATCAGAGACGCTGGACCAAGTGGCCGAGGAACTGGGCCTATCCCCGGACAAGGTGCGCGGCGTCGCCGAGTTCTATTCCTTTCTCTACACCAGCCCGCGCGGTTCCTACGACATCCTGTTCAGCGACAACATC
>JBATDL010000298.1:0-2800 GCA_049663445.1 Candidatus Competibacter sp. | reverse complement strand
CAGGTGCGCTGCGCATTGATGAGATGGATCAATTCCGGGATGGAACCGACCGCCAACTTGTCCAGCAGACGGCCGCGATGGACCTCGACGGTGCGGGAGCTGATGTTGAGCCGCCGGGCGATCGCCTTGCTGGAAAGTCCTTTGACCACCCACGCCATCACCTCCCGCTCGCGGTTGGTCAGCAACCGCAACCGCTCTTCGAATTCGCCACGGTCGGCGGAGTCGTGGCGCCCCGCCGTATCCCGCCGCAGTGCTTCGTTGATGCTGTCGAGCAACTGCTGTTCGTGATAGGGTTTCTGGACGAAATCGACCGCTCCGGCCTGGATCGCCTTAACCGCTATGGGAATGTCGCCGTAACCGCTGATGAACACGATAGGAATACGGGCGCCTATCTCGTTGAGCCTCGCCTGCAACGCCGGCCCGCTCATGTGCGCCATGCGCACATCCAGCACCAGGCAACCCGGCTGCTCCGGGTCAAAGGCTTCGAGATACTGGTGCGCTGTCTCGTAGACCTCGGCGTTCAGCCCGACCGAGTTCATCAACTCCTGGATGGAGTCACGCACCGCCTCGTCATCGTCGATAATGAACACTGTCGGTTTGGTCATGGCGTCAGTCTCCCAGGGGCGCCGCCCGCAGGGTAAAGTGGAACACGGCGCCGCCGGCCGGGTTGGGCGAGACCCACAACTGTCCGTCGTGGGATTCGACCATCTTGCGGCAGATCGACAGCCCGATGCCCAACCCGGAGGTCTTGGTCGAATAGAAGGGCTCGAAGATCTGCTCGGCCTCGTCCGGCCCGAGGCCGGGACCGCGATCCTTCACGCGAACTTCAATGTCCTGTGGACCCGTTCGCGTCGTCTCAATCGAGACCCGCCGATCGACACGGCCCGGATGCGCCTCCAGGGCTTCCATGGCGTTGCGCACCAGATTCAGGATCACCTGCTGGATCTGGATGGCGTCGGCGACCACCGGCGGTAGATCTGCGGCCAGCCGCCGTTCCAGGCGGACGTCGCGCAACCGGCCATCCATCTCCACCAGTTTGAGCGTGTCCGCGATCAGGTGGTTGAGGTCGAGTTTCCGCATCTCGACCTCATGTTTTTGCACCAGGGAACGCAGGCGCTGGACCACGTCGCCTGCCCGCGTGGCCTGCAGGATGATCTTATCCAGCAGTTCGTACGGCTTTTCCCGTGGCGCGGCGTCATCTCGCAACCGGCGCAGGGCCGCGAGCGCGTAGTTTTTGATGGCCATGAGCGGTTGGTTAACCTCGTGGGCGATGGCGGCGGACATCTCGCCCACGGTGTGAACGCGGATCAGGTGCGCCAGCCGTTCCTGATAGTACGCCGCCTCGGATTGCGCCGCCCGCACCCACCGGTCCGCCTGCTGGTGCATCAGCGCGTTGGCCAGGACTTCGCCCAGCAGCCGGATCCGGGAGACGAGCGCATCGGGCCACCGCCGTTCCAGGGTCACGGTGCCCAGCGACAGCGCGCCGATGATGGTTCCGCCTACAGCGAATGGGATGGACAGGTGGGATTTGGTCGCAAGCTCGACAAATCTCTGGCGATCAGCATGTGCTTCGACCGGAAGGTCATCGAGTGTGGTAAAGCGGACGCAGTGATTCGCATACAGTTGGGCGAAAACCCAGGGTAACTCCGCCTGGCACACTACAGCGGGTGGTGGCTCAGCGGCGGCGGTCGACCAGACATAAGTGATCCTAAAACAATCCGCATTGTTCGATGTCTCCCATAGCGCCGCCCGATCAACGCTCAGGAACTCGCCGATCTGTTGGAGCACTCGTTCGATCACCGGATCGATGGATCGCGGTGCCAGGTTGACGAATGAGGCGGAAATCTCCGACAACAGCCGCTCGAAACCGAGCAGATATTCGATCTCGGCCTGGGCGCGCTTGCGGGCCAGCACGCTGGCGAAGATTTCGCCGATCACCCGGACCCGCTCCAACAGTTCCACCGGCCAGACCTGTTCCGCACGCAGGGTGCCAAAGGACAGCAACCCCACCAGATCACCATCGATCTGTAGGGGGATACTCACATGCGACTTTAATCCGATGTTGCGAAACGCGGCCTTGTCAACGGCGGCTTCGGGCGGCAAATCGTCAAGGTGGGAAAACACCACCATTTCTCCGCGCCGCATGCGGATTTCACACCAGGGCCAGAGCGGGTGCACCACCATCCGGGGCATGGGCGGCAAGCCGTCCATCACCCAGCAGTGCGTGCTGATGAACTCCCGGGTCTCCGGGAAATACTGCGTCAGCGTGCTGCGATCGACCTCCAGTCTTTCGACGATATGGCGCAGCGCCCGCAGGATCGCGCGGTCGAATTCTTCCATGGGCACGTTGATGAAACCGGCGGAAAGATCCGCCACCAGACGCTCGAAATGCATCATCTGGCGCAAGGTGTCGCCGTTGACGCTCAGGATATTCATGGCTCGGTAGGTTTGAGGTGCGGGTGCGGGGCGGTCCAGCGCCGGTACAACGCCACCGCCAGCAGCAGCAACGGGGTCTGGACCAGAATCAGCACGGCCGCGAAAGCCACGAAGTCGGTGCGCCCCAGCAGGGTCACCGCCACCAGGGTGGCGATGGCCAGATTGCGCACCGCAAATTCGCACAGCAGGGTAAAACGGTCACGCGATTCCAGACCAACGAGCCCGCCGACCACCCAGCCGGCGGCCATCGCCAGCAGGGTGAACAACAGCGCCGCGCCCACCTGAACCCTCCAGGCGACGCTCAACAGATCGGCTTGGTCATAGACTACGAAGCCGAGCAGCGCGAGCAGGCCCAACAAAGCAA
>JBATDL010000297.1:0-2359 GCA_049663445.1 Candidatus Competibacter sp. | reverse complement strand
CAGGAAAGGCGTCCAGAGCGGCGCCAATCGTTGGCTCCAGTCTTCGACCGGCCGGGCTTCACGATGTTCGCCCAACAACAACGAAGGGCGTAGCAGGTGAACGGCCTTGAACGGTAGTTCGCTAACCGCCGCCTCGGCCCGGCCCTTGACCCGGTTATAGAAGACTGGCGAACTGGGATCGGCGCCGACCGCCGAGACCAACACGAAGCAGGGCACGCCGTGCGCCGCCGCCAGCCGGGCCAGTTCGGCGACGTAGATGTGGTCGACCTTGGCGAACGCTTCCGGTGATCCGGCCGCCCGGTGGGTGGTGCCCAGACAGCACAGGACGGCATCGGCGTCGATCACGCCGGCGTGATCACGCAGTTGGTCGAAATCCACCAGATGCACGATGAGTTTCGGATGTGTTTCTTCCATCGAATGGCGAGTGAAGACCGTCACTTGGCCGATGTCGTCGTCTGCCAGCAGTTGGGTCAAGCAGTACCCGCCGACCAGGCCGGTCGCTCCCGCCAGTAAAACGCGGATTACCGGTTGTCGTTGTTCCCCCATGTCGATGCTCCCGATCTTTGCGACTGATGCGTGTTGCTGAATGTCTGAAGCGGGATCCAGCTCAGGCCGGATCTCGAACTGTTCGCTGGGTACCTGTTAAATCATAGTCGTCGTTTGGCTTTTCCCAAATCACGCGAGTGATCAGCGTTCGCTGCCACCGACGGGGAGCAAGGCCGCGCTGCTTATGAATAGTGGCCGGGATCATGTCGAACGCGCGGATCTTCGACGCCAAACGGTTTGCCTCACGGCGAAGAACGCCGAATTCCGGACCGCCGTGGGCGAGGCGCGTTACCGGTGTACGAGCGCTAATAATGGTGGATCAAGACCCGGGGCGGGACATCGTCCCGCTCTCAAGCAAAGCGCGGTGCGTGTTGAGACGAAGCTTGGCGATTATCGGGTCAAAGCGGTTGACATTGGTTGATCGAGCGGTCTCAACCCGCAGCCCGCCGGAACTACGCGCCGGGGGCTTATACATACCGGAGCGGGTCAGGCCGCTCATGGCTCAGTTTCTCAAGCCGTGCTGGTTAGCTTCTCGTACTTGGTTTGCAGTTGCTCGTCGGTTTCGGCATGGATCGGGTCCGGAATGATGCAGTCCACCGGGCAGACTTCGATGCATTGCGGTGTATCGAAGTGGCCCACGCACTGGGTGCAGCGGTTTGGATCGATCTCGTAGATCTCTTCACCCTGATAGATGGCTTCGTTCGGGCACTCGGGCTCGCACACGTCGCAGTTGATGCATTCGTCGGTGATCATCAGTGCCATGGCTGGCTCCTCATTTTATTGTTAATTCGCGGCCGGTTCGCGGCACCGGCGAGTTGCAACTCAAACCCGTCCGATTGGGAGCGGCCAGGCTGAATTTCCGAGTATTTTACTCAATTAATGACCCAAGGCGAATTTCGCTGCCAGCGCTGCTTCTACTTTGGGGTGGACGAACGGCGCGATGTTCCCGCCCAGCTTGGCGACTTCGCGCACCAGACTGGAGGAGACGAAGGCGTATTGCTCGGCGGGGGTCAAGAAGATGGATTCGATCTGGGAGTTTAAGCGGCGGTTCATGCTGGCCAACTGGAATTCGAATTCGAAATCGGACACTGCGCGCAGACCACGCATGATGACGTTGGCGCCGACGCTCTTGGCGTAATTCACCAACAGGATATCGAAACCACGCACCTCGACGTGAGGCAGGTGCGACACCACTTCGTTCACCAGCGCCACCCGCTCTTCCAGCGAGAACAGCGGTTGCTTGTTGGGATTGGCGGCGATACTGACGATCAGCCGCTCGAACATGCGCGCGCCACGATCGATCAGATCGGCGTGACCATTGGTGATGGGATCGAAAGTGCCCGGATAGATAGCGACGACGGACATGGGCGTTTCCTGGGGTGCGAGGGTTGTGCGAATTATCGGGAAAGCCCGGCGGCAAGGCAACCGGGCTAGATCGGCGCTTCCCGTCGCGCCAGCCGGTAAGTCACCGCGCCGGCGGTTTTTTCCCGATGGGGCATCCAGCAAACGGGCAGGGTGGGCGCTTCCGCTGCCACCTCGGCTTCCAGATAGATCCAGGCGGTCGCCGCCAGCCAGCCACCCCGTTCCAGTGCTACGCAGGCCGGTTCCAGCAAGCCGGCGCCGAACGGCGGGTCGAGCAACACGATCTCGAACGGTGTTCCCGGTTGGCCCAACCAGGCCAGCGAGTCAGCCTGTTCAACCTGGGCGTTGTGCGCGTGCAGCCGGTCGAGGTGATCCCGCAGGGTGTGGGCCGCGAGCGGATGGCGTTCGACGAACACCACCTCACCCGCGCCGCGCGACAGCGCCTCGACAC
>JBATDL010000296.1:0-9608 GCA_049663445.1 Candidatus Competibacter sp. | reverse complement strand
AGAATGGTTCAAGAAACAAGGCCAGAATTTTCTTGATCTTCTCAATGTTTCACAAATCCACGCCCTCATGCCCAAGCCGGAACTCTGGTTGAAACCTTTCGACGATTGGACAGAAACGGACTGGAATACCTGCGGCCTGTCCGCCTTATGGGATATCGAGTCGGGCGTCGTCTATTGGGCCGAAAGTGCACATCATGCGGACGAGATGAAGCAAGTCGGCAAGCCGATCGATGAATTCGGCGGCTCCAAGACATAACGGAGGTAGCACGATGGCCAAGGATCTGAAATCAGGGGATTTCCCCGCCTTGCATTGGGAAGCGGAGAAACTGGCGGAACCGCTCGACCAACTCTGTACCTATGCCAAAAACCAAGCGCAGCAATCCATCGACTGGTATTTCCGCAAGCGGCAACTGAGGCGTCATTTCTGCCGTATCTTCCGGTTGAGCGCCATCCTGCTCACCGCTTTCGCCGGTCTGTTGCCGATGATCAACGAAATCGCCGGCCCGCAAAAAGCGCTGCATTCGTTGTGGGCCGCCGTCGCCCTGGGCGTGGCCGCCACCCTGATCCTGCTTGATCGGTTTTACGGTTTCACCAACGGCTGGATTCGATACCTGCTCACCGCCCGTCAACTGATCGAAGCCCTGGAAGGGTTCCACTTCGAAGTGGAACGCCACAAGCTGAGCTGGGGCAACCCCGAACCCACTCCAGAACAAGCAACGATGCTGCTGGAGCAGATTTGGCACTTTCACAAAAAAGCACTCGGCATCGTCAACGACGAAACCAAGGCTTGGGCCGCCGAGTTTACCGAAGCGATCAAACAGCTCGACGAGCAGGTCAAAACCGACCGCTCCAACTCAACGACCGACACGAGCGGACGGATCAACCCCAAGGATCAGCCACCCATCCCTGGTGGCTGATCCTCTTGCCTGCTCTAGAACAGATTGGGGAAGAACACGAAGGACATCAGGCTGGCCAGGATGCCGACCACGATGCCGTACAGCAGGAACGGCCACACCGTGCGCCGCAAAATAATCCCTTCCCGGCCTGAAAGACCCACCACCGCGCACACTGCCACGATGTTGTGGATGCACACCATGTTGCCCATCGCGCCGCCCGCCGCTTGCGCCGCCACGATGATCTGGCGGGGTAGTTCAAGCTGCGCCGCCACGCCCCACTGGAACTCGGCAAACAACAGGTCGGACACCGTATTGGAACCGGTGATGAACGCCCCCAGACCGCCCACGTAGGACGCCACCATCGGCCAGGCGTTGCCCGCGATGCCCGCGACCGCTTGGGCCATGGCCAGCGGCATGGATGGATAGGCGTGGGGATTCAAGAGTGGATCAGCGATGCCGGAACCGCGAAAGATCGACACCAGCGCCACGGCGAAGAACAAGGCGATGGATGGATTCTTCATCTTGGCGATGGACTCAGTCCAAGCCTTCTGAACCGCTTCGCCGCGCATACCGTGAATCATGATGGTCAGAAGCGCCACCAGCATGAACGGAATGGTGCCGGGCAGATACAGATAGTCGATGGAACCGCTGACGCTCTGATAGCCCAGGATATTGCCAAAGCTGATCTTCTGCGCGGCGAGCCAGCCCTTGAGACCCAGATCGGGAATCCGGGTCAACACCAAAATCAGACCGATCAGGATGTAGGGCAACCAGGCTTTGAACTGGCTCATGTGGCTGGTGAACTCGTTGGTGCTGGAACCCTGGATGTCACCGGTCCAATCGGGGTCCCAATGGTCATGATGGCCAAAATCCCAAGTTTCCTTGGGAACGCAAAACCCTTTTTTAGCGCCAGCGACGATGATGCCAAGGCCCACCAAACCGCCAATCAGCGACGGAAACTCGGGACCCACGAACCAAGCGAAGAACATATACGGCACCGAGAAAGACACGGCGGCGAAGATGCAAAACTTCCAAGCCTTGAAGCCGTCGGCCCAGGAACGGTTCGGGCCGAAAAAGCGGGTGATGAACCCCAGCATGAACACCGGCAGGATGAAGATCATCGGAAAGTGGAGTACGGAAGCCCACTGACCGAGGAGCATGTTGAATTCCTCGCCGGAGCCGAAGTTCAAACCAGGCGCACCCGAGGCAATCGCTGTCTTGGCCAGAGGCTGAAGATACTTCATGCCGAGCAGAATCGGTGTACCCACCGCACCGAAGGTCACCGGGAAGGAGTTGAACACCAGACAGATGACCGCGGCGGCCAAGGGTGGAAAGCCAAGGCTCAAGAGCAACGGCGCGGCCAGGGCGGCGGGCGTGCCAAAACCGGCGGCGCCTTCGATGAAGGCCGCGAACATGTAGCCGATGATGATGGCCTGAATGCGGCGGTCGCCGGAAATATTCTGCATCCCGTGCTGGATGGTCTCCATCCCACCTGAATATTTGAGCGTGTACAGGATGATGATCGCACCGAAGACGATGATCAGAATGCCGACCGCTGTGATCACGCCTTGAATGGACAGTGCAGCGATATAGCCGATGGGCAAATTCCAGGCGAATAGTGCACCAAGTACGCACACCAGCCAGGCCAGAGGCATCGCTCTGGTCGCCGGCCAACGCATTCCCGCCATTAAAACCAGCGCGACGGCGATCGGTAAAAAGGCGACGAGCGCCAGCAAACCTAATGACATGACAAACTCCTTTGGTGAAGAGTTCGAAGTGAGTGAACAGCATCCAACCCCGGCGTGTTGCCGGGAGAGATGCACGCGCTGCCCATGGAACGACAGGCGGGAGCCGGACATAAGCAGAGGCGAACCGGGGCAAGTGACGGTTTCGCCCAAGCTTTTGTGAGTGATGACTGACCAGCACCCGTGCTCTTTCTTCCCTGAAAACCCGATTGGGGAAATTTTGGGCGCAAAAAGCCCCTAACCCACCCGTGCGGGTATCCTTAACTATTTGAGGGTGCTAGAGAATCAGCCGGTATTCGGCTGTGAACAGCGATCGACCAGATAGACGATGGAGCGGTAATAGCGCCCGCTGTGCAGGGATAGGCCGATTTCGCAGGTGCGGCTGGTGGAATACCCGGACGTGCAGTCCTCCGGCAGCGCTGCTGGCAAATCCCGCAAGGCGCTGGCGTTCAATTCCGGGTGGGTGAACCCCTTGTCTCCGGCCCAGCCGCAGCAGGAAATCCGGTCGGGGACAACGACTTTTTCGACGCAAGCTTCGGCGATAGCTCTCAGCTTGGCCTGCAAGCCCATGTTGATATTGCTGCAAGTGGGATGAATGGCGACGGTTTCCGACCGTTTGTGGATCGTCAATCGTTCCAGTACAACGTCGTGCAGAAATTCCGTGATGTCATACAACTTGAGTGGGGTTTGTGCCTGATTTTTCTTGACCCGGAACACGCAGGGCGTGGTATCGAACACAATCGGGTCTTGTCCGTTGCGGCTGGCCTTGAGCAAGGCTTGCTCGACTTCTCGCCGTTTGGCGTCAGCCTGTTCCGGTAAGCCTTTGCTTTCAAAGGGCTGGCCGCAACATAGTGAACCGTTGTCCTCGGGCAAGATCACCTCGAATCCAGCCTTGCGCAATAGAGCGGCGGTTTTCACCGGCAAAGCGTCCGATTCGGGATCGCCCTTGGCCGGACCCATGGTGCGACTGGCGCAACTGGGGAAATAGACCACACGCGGACGATCCGGCGCAGCGTTCGCTTCCGGCTTGGGCATCGCGCCAGCAGAAGGCATATAGCGATTCCACAGCGGCAACCGATTCCCGGAAAGTTTACGCATAGCCCCGGTCACACCGCCTTGCAGCGTGGAGCCAAAAACCGTGTGAGAGAGGTTGGTGGCAGCGAGATTGAAGCGAGTGGCCGTGGTCACGCCGGAAAAGTGATTTGCGACCCAGTTACCGACACGTTGCGCGGTTTGACCTCGCTGCTGACTACGCTTCTTCAGCATCATCGTGCCGGTGTTGATCCCGACCGGACAGGTCAGCGAACACAGGCTGTCGGCGGCGCAGGTTTCCAGACCTTGATATGCATACGCTTCGGTGATGGCTTGCAACCGGCTGGCGTCTTCGCCGGCGACTTGCAGGCGCGCGATTTCACGCAAGCCGACAATGCGCTGGCGCGGCGACAGGGTCAGGGCGCGGGACGGACAATTCGGTTCGCAAAAGCCGCACTCGATGCACTTATCCACCAACGGATCGACGGCGGCCATCGGCTTGATATTTTTCAGATGAGCTTCCGGGTCGTCGTTGAGGATGACGCCGGGATTGAGCAAGTTGCGAGGATCAAACAGGGCTTTGATTGCCCGCATCAACTGATACGCCTGTTGTCCCCATTCCAGTTCGACGAACGGCGCGATGTTGCGGCCCGTGCCATGCTCGGCTTTTAGCGAGCCATCGTACTGATCCACGATCATGTGGCACACATCGTCCATGAATTTTTTGTAGCGTTCAGTTTCGGCAGGTTTGGCAAAATCAGGGGTGATGACGAAGTGCAAATTCCCTTCAAGCGCGTGACCGAAGATGATGGAGCCAGCATAGCCGTGCTGGTCGAACAAGCGCTGCAAATCCAGAGTCATTGCCGCCAGTTGGGGTACGGGGACCGCGACATCCTCGATGATGACGGTGGTGCCGGTGGCCCGCGCCGAACCGACCGAGGGGAACAGCCCTTGGCGGATCGCCCACAACTGGGTGAATTCTTCCGGTCGGTCGGTGAATTGGAACGGGAGCAGGGTTGGCGTGTCGGCAATCGCGGCGGTGATGACCTCGACCTGGGCGGTCAAGGTTGCCGGGTTGGTCGCCCGAGTTTCCACCAACAGGGCGGCGGCGGTTTCCGGCAATTCCTTAAAGTACGGTGGCATGCCCGCCTTGTTCTCCACCGAACGCAGCGAGGCGCGATCCATCAATTCCACCGCCGCCACCGGCTGACTTTTCAGCGCCGCCACCGCTTCGCAAGCGATCTTGATGTCGGGGAAGATCATCAGCGCCGTGGCTTTATGCGTATGCTCCTCGACCGTGTGATAGGTGATCTCGGCGATGAAACCCAGCGTGCCTTCGGAACCGATCATCAGGTGTTGGAAGATTTCGAAGGGGTCTTCGTAGTCCACCAGGGCATTGAGACTGTAACCACAGGTGTTCTTGATTTTGAACTTGGCGCGGATGCGCTCGGCCAGCGTGGCGTCGGCACGAGTACGCTGGCCCAGTTCGGCAAGCTGCGTGAGCAGAGCACCGTGACTGGCGCTGAAGGCTTCGCGGCTGGCCGGGTCGCCGGTGTCCAGCAGTGTGCCGTCAGCCAGCATGACCCGCATGCTTTTCAGGGTTTTGTAGCTGTTTTGAGCCGTGCCGCAGCACATGCCGCTGGCGTTGTTCGCCGCGATGCCACCGATTTGGCAGGCATTGATCGACGCGGGGTCGGGGCCGATCTTGCGTTGGTAAGGAGCTAGATAGCGGTTGGCGTGGCCACCGATGATGCCGGGTTGCAAGCTGATGGTCGCTGCGCCGTCACCAATGCGCCAGTTCCGCCACCCATCGCCCAATTGCAGCAACACCGAATCGGTGACCGCCTGCCCGGACAGGCTGGTGCCGGCGGCGCGGAAGGTCACCGGAGTACTGTATTGGTGCGCCAGCGCCAGAATGCGCCGCATCTCGTCTTCGCTTTCCACCCGCACCACCAGTTGGGGAATCAGGCGGTACAGGCTGGCGTCGGTACCGTAGGCAAGGGTACGTAAGGGATCGCTGATCAGGCGTGCCGCCGGAATGAATTGTTGAAGGTCGCGGTGCAGGTGTTCGTGGGCCGTCGATAACATTTTTATTCAGCCTCGTTTTGGTGGTGGGCGCGCTGGACAAAGCAGCACGCTATTTTTTGCGTAACTGTCCGCACCCCTCTCCAGCCAGCGGGAGAGAGGTGGGAATCATGCTTGAAACTTAAAGAGGGGTGAAGCGGGTTAATCGTCCAGAATCAGCACGATCAACTCCTTGGGGCCATGGACGCCAAAGGTCAGGACCAATTCGATATCGGCGGTCTTGGACGGACCGGAAATCAGCAAGGCATTGGTTGGCATCCCGTCTTGCCAGCGTTCGCGAGCGATGGCATCGGCCAGGGAATCGTGGATGTTGGCGGCCTCCAGCACCGCGATATGCAGCGCCGGCGCCAGCGACATCAACCGCGGTTCGTGCGGGGTGGGCCAAAGGATCAAGGCGCCCACGTCGGCGAGACCGCCCTTGGTCGAGGTGATGCCGGCGTCGATGTCGAACAGGCGTTCCTTGCTCTGCTCCACCACCTGGTCGTAACCGACCAGCGGCGGCAGATCGCTTTCCCAGGTTTCCGAGAGCGTGGTTCCGATGGGAGTAGCCGGGGCATACAACAGACCGTTCAGCGACCGCTGGCGCAGTACGTCCTTGAGAACGGCCGTCCAATTCCCGCTATCGGTGACGTATACCTCGGCGTGCATGGCTTCCATCAGCCGTTTGAGTCGGTCCACCTTGTCGGCGCGGCTGAGTTCCTCGGTGGGGGGCGCGGCGGGTTCGGGAACGGAGGTGTCGGCTTGTGGCGCTACCGCCCGCAGTCTGGCGAGAATGTTGGCGCGTGCGTTACTCATCGCTCAACCCCTTTTCCTTGGCGAGCACATGCAGGCTCTTGCTGGCGAACTTGGGCAGGGTTCTGGACTGAGTCCACTTTTTCACGATGTCCGGCGCCGGCAGCCTGGGTAATTGAGGCCCCAGCAGACCCAACAGCTTGGCGTTCAGGGCGTTGACCCAAGGTGTGGCGTTGCTCAGCGCCCAGCCTTTCCAGGTCAGGCTTTCCGTCGCGTTGACTTTATAGCCGTGGCCTTTGACCGCATGGGAAGAATCCGCCTTGTTGTAGGCTTCGACGCGCAGGCGGCGCAGGATATCGACGATGGGAATCTTGACCGGGCAAACTTCCTCGCAGGCCCCGCAAAAAGTGGAAGCGGTCGCCATTGCGCCGGCGTTCTCCAAGCCTTCCAGTTGCGGCGTCAGAATCGAGCCGATGGGACCGGGATAGACGTAACCATAGGCGTGACCGCCGAGGCGGGTGTACACCGGACAATGGTTCAGGCAGGTGCCGCAGCGGATGCATTTCAAGGTTTGCCGCAGTTCCGGATCGGCCCAGATTTGGGTGCGGCCGTTGTCGAGCAGAACCAGATGGACTTCCTTGGGGCCATCCTTCTCGTCCGGCTTGCGCGGCGAGCTGATCATATTGAAATAGGTGGTGATCAACTGGCCGGTGGCCGATCCGGTCAGCAGGCGCAGCAGCGGCGGCACGTCCTGCAGGTGCTCTACCACTTTTTCCAGACCCATGACGGCGATATGCACCGGCGGCGCGGTGGTGCACATGCGACCGTTCCCCTCGTTTTCCACCAGACACAACGTACCCGTTTCGGCGACCGCGAAGTTGACACCGCTGACCCCGACTTCACCTGCGAAAAATTTTTCGCGCAGAATCTTGCGGGCGATGGCGTTGAGTTCCTCGACCACTTCGGTGTACGGCGTGTTGGGTATCTTTTCGTGAAACAGCCGGGCGATCTGATCGCGGTTTTTGTGAATGGCCGGGACGATGATGTGCGAGGGCGTTTCGTGATCCAGTTGGATGATGTACTCGCCGAGATCCGTCTCCAGTGCTTCGATGCCGCGTTCCTCCAGGAAATGATTGAGGTGCATTTCCTCCGACACCATCGATTTGCCCTTGATGACACGGGTAGCGTTGTGGCGCTGAATGATCTCCAGGCAAATCCGGTTGGCTTCGTCCGGGGTCTCGGCCCAATGCACCTGGATGCCATTCTCGGTGCATTTTTGCTCCAGTTGTTCCAGCAATTGCGGCAGTTTGCTCAGCGCCCGTCGCCGGATGGCGTCGCCGCGTGCCCGCAGTTGCTCGAACGCTTCCGGGTCGGAGAACAGGTTCCGACGCCGCAGCCCCAAGGTGTCCATGGCGGCCCGGAGGTTGCGACGCAACTGCCCGTCGTTCAGCGCCTTGGTGAAATTCCTGGGAAAATCGACGGTAACGGGATTAGCCATGAGCGCGCTCCAGGATGAATTCGGCGACATGCTTGACGGGAATCGGAATCTGGCGGTGCTCCAGTGCCCCGCCGATATTCATCAGGCAGCCGCAATCGCCGGAGAGCAACAGGGAGGCGCCGGTTTGCTCGATATCGGCCACCTTGTCGGCCACCATCGCCGAGGACAAATCGGCTTGCTTGACGGAGAAGGAACCACCGAATCCGCAGCATTCGCGTTCCCGTTGCAGTTCGATCATTTCGACGTTTTTCAACTGGCGAATGAGCGACTTCGAGTATTCGATCACCCGCATTTCGCGCAGCGCGCTACAGGATGAATGCCAGGTGACCTTGATCGGTGGCCCCCGGTCTTCGAGCTTGACCTCAAGCACCTTTACCAAAAATTCGCTCAGCTCGAACACCCGGCTGGCGAAGTGTTGCGCCTCGGCGGCCTCGGGCTCGGCGGCGAATAGTTTGGGATAGTGGTGTTTCAGCATCCCGCCGCAGGAACCGGAGGGTACGACGATGGGATAGTTCTTGGGGAAGGCTTTAAGTTGCTGCCGAGCAACTTTTCTGGCTTCCTCGGGGAAACCGGAATTGTAGGCGGGTTGACCGCAGCAGGATTGTTGTTGGGGATAGATGACCTGGATGCCTTCGCGTCGAAGGAGTTCGATTCCGGACATTCCAGCTTGGGGATAACACAGATCGATCAGACAGGTGCCGAAGTAATACACCTTTTCGGGACGGGTGGGCATGGTTATACCTTCTCCGACTTTGGTGGTTGGTGCCGCCTACATGCCGCCGATCCGAACCGGTGGTGGGGTGGTGGCCTCTCTTTTTATCCATCGTTACCGGGCCAGTTGTGGACTGGTATCTTGGTAAAGTGGTCTGACCAAATTTATAGCAGCTTGTTTTTTGGATTGCAAGTATTTGGTCATGTGGTCTGACCAAAATTTTGTTAAGCTAATATCGACGCCGCAAACGATGTATTTGTCATGATATTTTGGTACTCAATAAAACGGGTGTCGCATGACACAATAGCGATGGTATTGAGTTCAACACCTGGACAATGTCATGCAATTCGAAACGATTAACCCTCCGAAGGTTTCGGATGCCATCGTCAGCCAGATCGAGCAGTTGATCCTGGAAGGCGTTCTCAAACCCGGCGAACGGCTGCCTCCAGAGCGGGAACTCGCTCAGGAGTTGAGTGTGTCCCGCCCGTCCCTGCGCGAGGCAATCACGACGCTGAAGTCACGAGGGCTGTTGCAAAGCCGGCGCGGCGGAGGAAACTTTGTCGTCGATGTCATTGCGCCCGCTCTCACCGATCCCTTGATCGAGTTATTGAAAAATCATCCCAAGGCGATGTTCGACGTGCTTGAGCTGCGTCACGCTCTGGAGGAAGTCGCGGCGTATTTTGCCGCACTCCGCGCCACCGATGCCGACCGGGAAATTTTGCGTTGTCGCTTCGCCGAGTTGGAGGAGATACAACGGGGCCAGCGCAAGCCTGAACACGATGCCGTGGTGGATGCGGGATTTCATCTCGCCATCGCCGACGCTTCCCACAACGTGGCGCTGATCCATGTGATGCGTGGCCTATTCAATTTGCTGCTCAGCAATATTTGTCGTTCGCTGGAGCGGCTCT
>JBATDL010000295.1:0-4725 GCA_049663445.1 Candidatus Competibacter sp. | reverse complement strand
ATGTATAAGTGCTATCCGCTTGATTTTCCTGTATAGATGAGCCTATTTTGACTGAGCATGGTTTTTTATAGGTACTGTAAAGAATCTTTGCTCACCTACTCGGAGAAATGGATGAGTTATCCAGTCTTACAAGTTTCCGGGCTGTCGAAATGCTATCGCCTTGGTGAGTATTCTGCTGACACTCAATTGCGGGAAGTGATCATGCGAGCGATCACAAAATTTGCAAGGTGCGAACGAGAGCAAGAGCAAATTGTTTGGGCACTACGTGAGGTGTCCTTCGAAGTGCAACAGAGTGAGGTCCTAGGCATTATCGGACGGAATGGTGCTGGTAAGAGCACTTTGCTGAAGTTGTTGTCCAGAATTACCTATCCTACTTCTGGGATTTTGAAGGTCGGCGGACGCGTGGCTTCATTACTCGAGGTAGGTACCGGTTTTCATGAAGAATTGACCGGCCGCGAGAATATCTATCTAAATGGTTCGATTCTTGGTATGAGAAAACAGGAGATCAAGCAGCATCTGGATGAAATCGTCGAATTTTCGGGCATCAATCAATTTATAGATACGCCTATCAAACGCTATTCCTCAGGGATGCGTCTGCGGCTGGGATTTGCTGTCGCGGCTCATCTTTCGCCGGATATTCTTCTCGTTGATGAGGTACTCGCTGTCGGTGACGCTGATTTTCAGAAGAAGTGCTTGAATGCCATGAATGACCTCCGTACCAGTGGGCGGACCGTACTGTTCGTTTCCCATAATATGGCTGCGATAGAGAGTTTATGTAGCAGATGTATTTGGATTGAGGCGGGACGCATTCGAGCAAACGGCGAGGCACGCGCCGTAGTTAGCGAGTACATGAAAACTTTTGCGCAGGCTTCGACAGGAAGCGTGAATCTCGAAGCGATTGAATCACGCTCCGGCAATGGGGAAGGTAAATTTACTCATATAGAGTTCTTAAATGAGAGTGGTGAGACTACCAATGTTATTCGTAGTGGCGATCGGTTGACGATTCGTTTGCACTATCGAGTACATAAGTCATTGCGCGATCTGGTTATTGGCATTAATATTCTTACCGAGTACGGGACGTTACTGGCTGCAAACAACAATTGGGCAACAGGTAACGATATTCCTTTTGTGGAGTCAGGAGAAGGGTTTGCCGACCTTGAAATCGACTGTCTCTACCTTCTGCCGGGCCGTTACTATCTTTCCCTCTGGCTTGGAAAATGGAATAACCTTCATGACGTATTGAAAAACTGCATTCATTTTGATGTCGAAACTTCTGACTACTACGGTTCTGGACGCGGGATTGATAGTAGCTTTGGAGTGATGTTTCTCCCTTCGCGCTGGAAATCCTGCGCGCCACAGGAACATACGCTCCTAACGAAAACATAAAAAAGCATATGCCTAATGGATAAGAAGCTCTGTACGGTCGCAGAACGAACATCTACACAATCCAGTATTAGTTTAGACCAAAAACTTTGTGATGACTTTGAAGATAACCGGGCTGCGGGATGCGTCGTTGGTAGCCTGTGCAAAAGTGGAGACCGACGGTTAGGTGTGGATGTTGAAAGAGTATTTAGCATCGACAACGGAGCACTACGAATTGCTCCGTTGGTGGAGGCCGGTTTTGGCCGTGCTGTGCTTGCCTATGGTCCATTTGCCAAGCAATCGGGTCTAGCCTTCGCGGTCTATATGCTCAATGGGCACAACACAGCCCAGGCCGAACCCTTGTCAGACAGTTTCCGACACCGGATTTATCTCTGGCTACGAGGCAGTGGGGCAGATCCGCGATGGCAGCGGTTGATATGGTGGTTTCGGCAAGGGCGATTTCGCCGAACCCTGCGGCAAATCAGATGGTGGAGGCATACGGCCAAGAGCGAACGCCCCGCTGTTTTCTTGGACGAGAATTTGGCGGTGGGTTGGTTTGCGAGTCCTGTCGTAACGGATCCTAGGCTCGAGGGTAGCGGGTTCATCATGCATGCTCTGGGTCCAGAAAATGGAGAATTGAGAGCGGGTTCAGCAGCCGAGCGTTCGCGCTCCCTGCGTGGGGTCCAGAATATACCCATTTATTATGTCGCTGTCGCTCGCACCGAAGGTACTGTTTACTACGTTTCTTCCATTGAGGGGGCGGCAGGTTTACTTCCCTATCCGTGGCTACGCCCCATAGCTGTTGATCATGAAAAGCTTCCAAACGAACTCTATATCGGAGTTCAACAAAGTGTACTTGGGCAAATCGGTTTTCGGTTGGATTCCCGCATTTACGGTATTCGGGTGGCCCATCTCCCAGGCTTTGACTCGTGGTGGGGAGGTGCTCATGCAGCAGATAGACTGATTACAGAGAGGATACAAGAAGGAGTTTTCGCAGAGAAGGGAGGTCAGTGGCAAATCTGCTCGAAGCAGTTGGGTGATGACAATTCAGATAACTCTTATCTGGAAACTGAGATGTTGGCGGTCCTTGATCCGAGTATTCCTAGTGGGTTGGTTTATGCGATAGTGACTGTTGCAAATGATTCTTCATCTCCAGCCAAGGGTGGTCTTCTCTGGCGCTTTCTCGACGAAAAAAATCATTGGCGCTTGGAGTTGAGTGCTGGTGTGTGCGCGATTGTCTTGGTTGCTAATGGGAATCGTCAAACTTTGGTATTCCGTAAATATCAATCCGATGGCGTTTCACCAAAACGCCTACAAGTACTTGACGATGGCATACGCTGGATGGCCTATCTCGATGGAGATCCACTATTGAACAGATGGATTACGGACGCGCGTCTGCATGAAACGACTAAAGTAGGAATATGGTGGCTCAACGGTCCAGAACAAGATCACGCTACCATCATCCATGCTTTCGAGGCTCACCCAAGACAGTTAAGGCTACCCGATGCCCTCGACATGGGTGCGCCGTGGTTGCGCAAGGGGACACAGATAATTGTGGAGGACAACTTTGCAGGCGAGGCTGGAGATCTTGAAAGTCGTGTAACCTTGATCGGTGAAAAACGTTGGCATCGTATCATTGGTAAAGGGATTATTGAGGTCACAGGTATGGATGCCGCGAGAGTTCAGTCCAGCATTCAAGAACCTTGCCCCGGACGTACTGCGTACTGTGTAGATTGGCCCTATCCAGATTTTGTTGACATTGAGGTTGTCATCACTCCGCCCGGTAATAAGAGAGGACAAAAGCAGAGGACGACTGCTGGATTCATCCTCTATCAGGATTCCAAGAACTACATCATATTGAATCTATGGCGATCAGATTTCTACCCTGGTGGTTCGGTCTCCACCTTCTTCAAGTTCAATGGATTCGAAGATATCTACGATGCTATTTGGACTAATGTGGCCGATCGTGTTTCTTACGGAAACCCTTTAAAGTTAAGGCTCTGCTGTGACGGCGAGCACTATCTTGCATTCATCAATGGCGAAGCCGTTTTATACCGAGCCCTTAGGGATGTGTATGCTGATGTCGAACGGCTGCGGATCCACAAGGTTGGCCTGATTGCTAATTGGGAATTCGGTATGGACACGGGGAGCGAGTTTAAGCATTTTAAAGCATTCGGCTAATAGAGTTGTCCATCAATAAGAGGCATTGGGCTCAAACCACTGTAAGCCGCCTCTCCGGATAAGGCGGGAAGGGAAAAGAGGGACTGACCTGCTGTCGCTTGGGCATCAAGCCGCCTTTGGCATCATCAGGATCTCTTCAAGGCGCAAAGGGGCCGCCATGATACCCAAACGCACGGCCGGCACCTCACCAGTGGTCCAGTGCGGACGGACGAAGTGGTGTTGCAACAGAGGCACGTCCAGGGTGCGTTGCAGCGCGTCGGCGTTCTTGGCATCGGTGTGGGTTCCACGCCGAAAGGCGCTGTTGCGCCGGCGCAAGGCCGCGTTATGTGCTTCCAGATGATTGGCGTGGATGGCCGCCTCGGGAACGGCGCGCGAGGTGTCGGGATGTTCGGGTTGGGGGGCTTGATATTTCGGGCGTTTGGGACCGCGCCGATGCCGTTGACTGCCTTTGTTCTTGAGGCGTACCCGACCGCCTTTTGGCAACGTCTTGCGGGGGCGACCCCGCTTCCCGGTCCGCACCGTCTGGGCACACAGCTCGAACAAGGTGTTCCCATAACGGCGCTCCCCGTCGGAGAGAAAGGTGATGTCCTGGGTCCGCTTCACGTACGCGGCCACCGAGCGCATGACCTTTTTAAACAAGGTGGCGTCTTTGCGACCGCACGGCTGATCCACCAGAAACCGGCTGGCCCGTTCCAGGAGGATGGCCGTCCAGCCGGTCGAGTCCGCCGGGTGAATCCGTTGGCCGACCACGGTGTCAATCTCATCCCCTTCAAACGTCAATGGGATAAAGGTATGGCACAACCCGTAGAGCATCAAGGGGGGGTTCATCCCCGCAAAACGGCGTTCCCACTCGGCGATGGTGTGCTTGTGGGCACCTAGAACTCGGGCCGTCGCCCGCAGCCCCAGCCCTTCGCCGCGCCATCGCAGCGCGGCCGCGACCTGGCTGATCGGCGTCTTGATATCCTGCATCGGGATGCCCGTCGTTTCCGAGAAGACCGTCCCACAGCTTGTGCAGGCGCGAAGGCTTCGGGTCCCGTTGTGAACGGTCTCGTCGTGACCGTGGCCCGTGCTGTCAGGGGAACCGCAGGCTGGACAAATCAGCGTCGTTGGCGTCTTCATCGTTCCAGTAAAACGCGCTAAACCATCGGATGCAAGGGTAAATTCAGTGGTTTGAGCCCAGTG
>JBATDL010000294.1:0-4738 GCA_049663445.1 Candidatus Competibacter sp. | reverse complement strand
GTTACGACGAGGCCCGACAGCAGGTGGCGCGCCTGGTCGGCGGTGACCCCGACCGGTTGGCCTTTCGAATCGAGGCGGCGGAAATCGCGCTGGCCCAAGGCGACCGGCAACAGTCCTGGCGGTTGTTCGAGGAGGCCCGCAAGCTTTATCCGGATGATTTCACCCTGGCCATGCACTACGGTCGCGCTCTGGCCACCCAGGGCGATCCGAAGTTGGCGATGCGTTTACTGCAGCCGCACCTGCGTCGTCACCCCAACGATCCCTTGCTGTATGCAAGCTACGCCCAAGCAGCGCAGCGGGCGGGCGACATGGCGGCGACCTATGCCACCATGGCTGAATATCACTATCTGAACGGCGAACTGCTGCCTGCCATCGAACAATTGGAACTCGGCCTCCGGAATCCCGGCCTGTCGCCGAACCGAGAAGCGCAGTTGCGTGCCCGGCTCAAGCAGTTCAGGGCGGAAGCCGTCGCCCAGGACCTACCGCTTCCCAAGCGGGCTTCGCCCTGAGTTACCGACTAACACCGACCGACGGCGGCCCGGCCGATGTATGCCCTGCACCGACGCGATTGACTCACTATACTTAGGCAATGTCGACACTACCATCCGAAGAATTTTGTTTTTTACCATGACCGACCAAAATTCCACCGCCGAACCGGGTATGTTCGATGCCGAGCTGCTACTCAAGCAGGCGCGCACTTATCTGGCGTTTGGCGAGCAAATCCGCCAGTTTACCGAACAATCCCCCAGTGCCGACCCACAGCCGACTGACTGGGATACCGCGCTGCGCCAGCATTTTGATCGATTCAAGGCGGCGGTTGCCCAATCGACCGAGGATTCGAACATCAATCCCGATCTGGCTCAGTTGTGGACGTTGACCCTGGAAAGCTGGCAACAGGCCGCCTCGTCCTTGGGAATCTCCGCCATTGCCCCTCGCGCCGGCCCGAGTGCTGATACCTGGCAAGCCTACCAGCAGGTCCAGAGTGAGTACCTCGAATTGCTGCGGCAGTCGGCCATGACCGCGCTGGATCTCATGGAACAACGGCTGCGTGAGCGCGCGGCCTCTGGCGAGGTTGCCGGTAGCCTGCGCGAATTGTTTAACTTGTGGGTGGATTGCAACGAGAAAACTTATGGTCGGATGCTGCGCGGTGCCGAATATAGCGAACTCAGCGGCCGCCTGTTGAATGCGTTGCTGGGCTGCTGCACGAGCAGGGAAGCCACTCCATGATCGGTCTGACGTCCGAACGGATTGCCGAGGAACTCCAATCCTTCCAAGCCAAGCTGGCCCAGGGTACCCAGACCCTGCGTGGTTTGGGCGAGATCGAGACCGGCGTATCCCCTCGGGAGGCGGTCTATCAGGAAGACAAACTAACGCTGTATTGGTATCGGCCCCGGGTGGAAAAACCGCATCCGGTGCCGTTGCTCATCGTCTATGCTCTGGTCAACCGGCCTTATATGATGGACTTGCAGGAAGACCGTTCCCTCATCCGTGGCCTGCTGGATGCCGGCCTGGATGTCTATCTGATCGATTGGGGCTACCCGGACGCCGCCGACCGCACATTGAGCTTGGCGGACTATATCCAGCGCTATATTGGCCATTGTGTCGATGTCCTGCGCGAGCGCTGCGGGCAGGATGCGATCAATCTGCTGGGGGTATGCCAGGGTGGCACCCTTAGCCTGTGTTTTTCGTCGCTCTATCCGGAAAAGATTCGCAACCTCGTCACCATGGTAACGCCGGTGGATTTCCACACGCCGGACAATTTATTGACCCACCTGATCCGGCATGTGGACGTGGATTTGCTGGTGGATACTCTCGGCAACCTGCCGGGCCAGTTGCTGAATTTTACCTTTCTATCGCTTAGCCCGTTTCGGCTCACCGGGCAGAAGTATGTGGATTTAATCGATATCCTCGACGATGCCCAGGCGTTGAAGAACTTTCTGCGGATGGAAAAATGGATTTTCGATAGCCCGGATCAAGCGGGCGAGGCGTTTCGCCAGTTTGCCAAGGATTTCTTTCAACAGAATAAGTTGGTCAAGGGCGAGGTGAACATCGGCGACCAGCGGGTGAGTCTGGGAAACATCGCCATGCCGGTGCTGAATGTATACGCCGCCCAGGATCATCTGGTGCCGCCCGCCGCTTCCAAAGCCTTGGCGGGATGCTGCGGTAGTCGGGATTACACGGAGTTTTCCTTCCGGGGCGGCCACATCGGCATTTACGTCAGCGGTCGCGCCCAACGCGAAGTACCGCCGACCGTCGCGGCGTGGTTGCTAGCACGTTAGGGGAATCGCCGTTGATCACGCGCGGCGTTCAATCTGGAAAGGAGATCAATCCTTGTGGTCTTTCCGCGCCTTCCGGGGCTTTTCCTGTGCGCTGGTTGAAATTGAACTGTCGGCTTGGGCAACTTGCTGGGAGAGGGGGGCCAATTCGCTGACCGTCTCCGGCGGAATGTAGGGCTTCTGGAATTGCTCGTTGACGCTTTTCCACAACGAGAGGTTATGCTCCACCAGTTCGGTAATCATCGCCAGCGGATTCTTGCCGATCAGCGTGCGCATCTGCTCCCGAAACAGGTGCTGCTGGTCCACGAACGCCTGCAAGCTTTTCTCCAGATAATTACCCATCATGCCCTGCAGGGTGTCGCCGTAGAAGCGGATGATGTGCGCCAGCACTTCTGCGGTGAAAATCGGATTACCCTGCTCTTCCTGTTCGCTGATAATTTGCAGCAGAATGCCGCGCGTGATGTCAGTGTTGGTACGAGCGTCGATGACATGGAAAACGGCGCGTTCCAGCACCAGTTGCTTGACATCCTCAAGCGTGATATAGCTACTGATAGCCGTATCATAGAGTCGGCGGTTCGGGTATTTTTTGATGGTGCGCAGTTCGCTCATGGCGGGCATATAAAAGCGGCGCGGCGCCAGCCGGAAGACAAGCGCCGCGCGGTTCAGGGCTCAGCGGAAGTAGAGACCGCCGTTAACGGTGACGTCTTCGCCGGTCAGGAAGCCGCCATCTTCGGCCGTCATGAAGGCGACGGTGCGGCCGATTTCGGAAGGCTCGCCCAGACGGCCGACTGGAATGGTCTTGACGATGGACGCCAGCACGTCTTCGCGGATCGCCCGCACCATTTCAGTGCCGATATAACCGGGCGAGATCGAGTTGACGGTGACGCCCTTCTTGGCGCATTCCTGCGCCAGCGACTTGGTGAAGCCGTAGACCGCCGCCTTGGTCGCCGAATAGTTGGTCTGGCCGGCCTGGCCCTTGATACCGTTGACCGACGAGATGTTGACGATGCGGCCCCAGCCCCGTTCCACCATCTTCCCGTAGACCTGTTTGGTCATGTTGAACATGCTGTTCAGGTTGGTGTTGATGACGGCGACCCACTGTTCCGGGGTCATCTTGTGGAACATGGCGTCGCGGGTGATGCCGGCATTGTTGACCAGAATTTCGATCGGGCCGACTTCCGCCTCGATCTTCTTGCACGCTTCGGCGCAGGACTCGAAATCGGTGACATCAGCCAGATAGACCGGAATGTCGAGGCCTTCGGCCTTGCGGTCGGCCTTCCACTTGTCCACGGCCTCTTGGCTAAGACCGTTGTAGTCGACCGCGACAGCACGACGACCCTGTTCGACCAGTGCCTTACACATGGCCGTGCCCAAACCACCGATACCACCAGTAACGACTGCGACTCGAGACATTAGAGACTTCT
The DNA here is from genome assembly GCA_049663445.1 of Candidatus Competibacter sp. Taxonomy (GTDB): domain Bacteria; phylum Pseudomonadota; class Gammaproteobacteria; order Competibacterales; family Competibacteraceae; genus Competibacter. The sequence continues at coordinate 1,038 of JBATDL010000294.1, read as the reverse complement.
CCTCGGATTTTGGTTGGAATCAATCGCGTTCGACGGCCAAGGCAACACCCTGACCGCCGCCGATGCACAGGGTCGCAAGACCCTTCTTGGCGTCACGGCGGACCATTTCGTGCAGCAGGCTCACCAGAATGCGGCAGCCGGAAGCGCCGATCGGATGGCCCAGCGCGATGGCGCCGCCGTTGACATTCACTTTGCTGGTGTCCCAGCCCATTTCGCGGTTGACGGAGATCGCCTGAGCGGCGAATGCTTCGTTGGATTCGACCAGGTCGAGCTGATCCACCGTCCAGCCAGCCTTGCTCAGGCAGGCACGGGAAGCCGGAATCGGACCCGTGCCCATGATTTTCGGATCGACGCCGGCCTTGGCATAAGCGGCGATGCGCGCCAGTGGCTTAAGGCCGAGGTCGCGAGCGGCGCTGGCGGTCATGACCACGACGGCGGCCGCGCCATCGTTGATGCCGGAGGCGTTGCCGGCGGTGACGCTGCCGTCCTGTTTGAACGCCGGCCGCAGCTTGGCCAGGCTGGCGGCGGTGGTTCCCGCTCGTGGGAACTCATCGGTGTCGAACACGATCGGTGCGCCCTTGCGCTGCAGAATCTCGATCGGTACGACTTCGTCCTTGAACTTGCCATCGCGAATCGCGGCGGTGGCTTTATCTTGGGAGGCGGCGGAAAAAGCGTCCTGCTCCTCGCGGGAGATACCCCACTGGGCGGCGATGTTCTCGGCCGTGATCCCCATGTGATAGTGGTTGATGGCGCAGTGCAGTCCCTCGTTCAGCATCGAATCCATCAGCTTGGCGTCACCCATGGTGGTGCCGCGGCGCGAGCCGAGCAGGAGGTGCGGGGACAAACTCATGTTTTCCTGACCGCCGGCGATCACGATTCGGTTGTCGCCGTCGCGGATGGACTGATAGGCTAGATGCACGGCTTTCAAACCACTGCCGCAGACCTTGTTGATGTTCAGACAGGGCACTTCGATGGGGAGTCCGGCGTTCAGCGCCGCAGTGCGGGCCGGGTTTTGGCCGGTGCCGGCGGTCAGCACCT
>JBATDL010000293.1:0-6787 GCA_049663445.1 Candidatus Competibacter sp. | reverse complement strand
CCCACCAAGAGGAGAAGTCACCATGAGCGAGTTGCATTCTATCCCAGCGCCATGCGCAGCCGGCCTGAAAGCCGAAACCGAAGCGGCATTGCTGCGAACGTACATCGCCGGCTACGGCGGCCCACTTGACCACTTCGATGCTCGCTTGGACCGAACCATCGGCATGGCTCGCCTCATGTTCGAGGCCACCGACAACGCTGACCACTTCGATTTCGAGCTCTCCACTTCCGGTATCAAGTGCGGTTTGCTGTTACTCCAGCAAGAGCTGGAGGGCATCAACGCCCTGTGGGCGATCCTGCAACCGTTCGTGTTCGATGGGATCAGGTCAGCGCGAAGCGTTTCATCGCCTGAAGTGTAATAAAAAAGAAAATCCCGACCGTTGGAATGATCGGGATTCTTGTAAATACGGTTTATATGGGGGTTGAAGGCTTATTATACGTTTTGCGTTTAATATAGCCTTATCAACAAGTTACTGTTGCTCTCGCCCCCTGGTTTGCCTAATATGATCTTGTCCGATCCGGAAACAACCGTTTCGGACGAATAGCGACGCCGCGACTCCACCCCGCCAAGAGTTGATCGCGACGCCAAAACAACAACCGGCATTTTCACCGTCGCCGCGCAACATGAGCACCAGCTCGACATAGCTAGCTCGACAGCGCCCGCTCAATATCGCGCTGCCTTTTTATGATGACGCAGCGCGGTCGAGAATGCCAGATTCACAAAGGATATATCGTGGATTCTTCGACTCAGACAGCGCCCGGTCAATCCGCCGAACCCGCCACACCGGTCAACGTTTTGTGTGCCTATGAAGATCCGATAGGCGCCATCCGCAACACGAAAGCCGTCCTTGAATTTCTCGCCGAGGCCAACCCCGAAGCCCTGACCATCTCGAAAGGAGCCAGCCTTGGTCACTGGCTGATTATGCGGACGGCCATCGAGGCGCTTGGGCACGTCGACAAGATCATGTCCGGCAACGGCAAGGTGGAGGTGAACCCATGAGCACCACCCCCGCCCAGGCCCAGGCCAACGTTTCTCAACCCAAGCGTTTGCCCAGTTTCAAGAGCAGTTGGCAACACCTCATAGCAGAAGACAGCGAGCTACCAAGCGATACGCGCTGCATTCTCTTGATCTTGAGCGTCAGGTTCATGGACGAACGCGGCGAACACTGTTACCCCACCATAGAACACTTGATGCGGACAAACCACATGAGCAAGCCAACCGTCATCAAGAACTTGGAGCTTGCCGAGAATCAAGGATGGATTCGTCGGAGCCGCTACGGCCGTACTCGTGGTAATCGACGCTGGAACTACGTCGCGATGATCCCGGAAAAATATCAGGTCGACGCCGCTACGGCCCGCGAGATGGTGCACGCGGTACACCATCAACCCGCCATCGATGCTGTTCCAGACCGCGAGATGGTAAACGCCGTTGACCATAAACCATGTAATAGAGATATCTATAAACCTAGAGAGAGAGGCGCGGAAAACTTAGAAGCGGCTGGCGCCGCCTCTCTCTCTTCCATAAAAAAACCGATCAAGACCGTGCTTTCCGAAGACTGGACGCTTTCCCCCGAGTTCATCAGTTTCGCCATGGAAGCGCGTCCAGAACTGGGGGTGGACTACATCACCGGCATGGGTGCCGCATTCAAAGCCTACCACCGGGGTGAAGGGAGCAAGAAAGCCGACTGGTTCGAGGTGTGGCGACGCGGGGTCTACAAGGAAGACCCGAGCAAGGCCGGAAAACGGTTGTCCTGCAGGGCAGGCAAACCGGCGCACAGCGGGTTGACCGAACAGCGGCAACAAGAGAACGAGGCCAGAATGGAAGCGGCCAACGCTCACTCTCTGCGCCGCTGGCATAAGGACGTGACCAAGCTAGGCATCGATACCAACACGGGGTTGAAACCTACATCGGTACCCGCGCCACCAGTGGCCACTCGGATGACGGGAATCCGATCCGAACCGCGTCCAGAACCTGACGCACAAGACAAACTTCGCTCTGAGCGCCGCGCCATGTGGGCTGAACAATACATGCGCGACCATGGACGACCACTCCCTGCGAGCTGCGTGGTTTGAAACCTCACGAGAAGCGCGGCGCCGAGTGGCCGTTTTGCGAGTTGTGCTACAACTCCCATCCTGTAATCATTTTTGGACCACCCCACATCGGCGACCGGTCGGCTCATTTAATCGGTCCATCAGTCGGGATTATAAATCGGCTCATCAACTGGCTCATGGATCGGTTCATAAGCCGGTTTATGGTCCGGGTTCATGAGTCAGTAAAAATCGCTTTATCCGGCAGGGCTATTTCCGATACACCTCTTTGCGATTACCGATACGCACAACGAGAATGAGTAAAGCGTTGTCCTCGATGCTGGTGATAATCCGGTAATCGCCTACACGATACTTCCAAAAGTCTCCCAGCTTGGGACCTTTTAGGGCTTCGCCAATACTGCGCGGGTTTTCGAGCTGGGCAATCCGTTTATGCAAGAAGCCGAGAATACGCCGCGCTATTGGCGGATCGAGCTGGTCGAGTTCACGTACGGCGGCAGGGGCTAGCTCAATCTTCCATGCCATAGCGCTGCATCACTGCTTCGAGCGACACGGTTTCGGCTCTTCCTGCACGAATATCAATCAATCGTTGCTCAGCAAGATACAAATCTTCGAGATCATCCAGGTGTTCAAGGATAGCCTCACGAGCATAAAAGGTCTTGGTGCGTCCCGTGGCGCGTGACAGCGCTTCAAGACGGCTTTCCACTTCGGAGGGAAGTCGAATGGCCAGCATGATAGTTCTCCTATTCTAAACGATATACTTGTATATCATTCCACCGCGCTGACGGCAAGGGGAACCCTGCATCATGCCCAGAAGGGCTATACCCCAAGTCGAAAACTCAAGATTATGCTTATTATCATGAATGACTTCGGACGTTTCAGGAAGTCCAGCATTATCTGGTAAGCATCCGGTATTAAAAGAAAATCGCCGCTGACGGGCCATTCCGAGTAGCCCTTGATAATCCCGGCTCTTCCTTGATTGTTAAAGCGCTTTAATAGCGTCCTCCCCGTGTTCTTCCGCACGATGCGCGCATCGAAACCGAGCCCGACCGATGCGCCACGATGCCTAAACCACACTTCACCGAAACCATGCCGCGCGTCTTGCTTGCCGAACTGGACGCGCAAATCCGCGCGCGCCATTACGGCGACTACCAAGCCCTGTCGGAATGGCTGCGTGGGGAAGGCCTGCAGGTATCAAGGTCTCAAGTGGGGCTCTATGGAAAACGGCTGCGCGCGGCCGACCAACGCATCCGGGTCGATCCAGACCTGGAGGCCGCGAATAAGCGCTTTCAAGTTGCCGCCTTGGAATTCGAACTGGCGCGCGTGGAGCTGATCGGCGCCATCGAACGCCGCCGCGCGCAACTCGCTTTGTCGGAATCGCTTGAAGCACCACCTCCCACTTGAAGGATGTCCCATGCCACAGACCGACCCTCAAACCCCAACTGTTCCTCAGACCCCGGTGGCCTTCGCTGACATGACCAGGCTTGACAAGATTCTTGCCGAATTCGACCGGCTTCATGCGCAAACGGCCGCGACGGTAGAACGAATTGAAGCCAAGTATGAAGAGATTCAGTCCATGGCGATGCAAAACCGCGACGATACGTCCGCGCTAATTGCCGTGTTTGACGAGATTCGGGAGCAATTTGCCGCCCTTGTTGAGCGACTGGATACCCAGCCTCAGGCCGCGCGCAACCGCGTCGAAACCGAAGTTCCCAACCTGGAAAAGTTCGTTCCCCGCGCGGATTTCGACGCGGCGCTGAATCGAGCGAACACCCTTCAGCACGACTTGATGACCGAAAAAGCAAGTCAGCGAGAGAAGCACATCGAGGATCTGCTGAGAGCCGGCCTCCAGTCGAGTCAGATTGTCCCCGCGACCCAAGACTATTACCGCGCCATGTGCCAAATGGAGGGCGGGATTGAAGCGTTCGAGCGCTTCCTGCAAAAAGCACCGCCACTGCTCAACCCCGTCTCCAAGTTGGATAGCAGTCTGAGTCTGGACACCCGACTAGCGGATCCGGCGTTGGAGTTCGCCCGCAATGCCGCGTTGCGTGATGAGTTCGGGACGCTGGAACGCTATCGCGCCTACCGCCTTGCCACTGAAGCGGGGCTGGTGGTGTCGGTAGCGAAGGAGGGCGCGTAACCATGCCGCTCTCGGAGGATACCCTGCGCCGATTCGAGATCGGCGACATCAACGAGCTGGTGGTCGCCGCCGGCGCCACGATCTTCGAAGGCGCGTTCGTCTTCGCCCTCAAGGCTGACTTTACCGCCGTGGTCGATAGCCCCGCGATCAGTACGCACCAGTTTGCCGGCGTGGCGACCAAGCACGCCAGCGCTGGGGAGCGGGTCCGGCTCAAGCATCGCGGATGGATCGAAATGCCGGTCACCGGCGCCAGTGCCGCCAGTGCCGGCGCGGTGGTCTATGCCAGCGACGACAACACCTTGACCCTGACGGCAGGTACCAATCCGCCCGTGGGCTACATCCATCGCCACGTCAACGGCACGACTTGCATCGTTGAATTCCGCTCCACCATCGAGCGCGACACCGCCACCGCTTAAGGAACCGTCCATGCCTCTTTCCGCGCTGTCTAGCCGAGCCATCATCGGCGAGTTTTACGATCGACTGAATCAAGGGTTGGGGAAAATCTGGGTCCCCAAGGTTTCCCGCGAGATCAAGTCGAATCAGGAAACCGAAAACTACAAATGGCTGGGCAGCACGCCCGCCATGCGGGAATGGATCGGTGGGCGTCAACCGCGCGGCCTGCGGGATTTCGGGGTTTCGATCACCAATCGGCCCTATGAATCGACGCTGGAAATCAGCGTGGACGATCTGCGCCGTGACAAGACCGACCAAATCATGACCCGGATTCAGGAGCAGGCGGACCGGGCCAACGCGCATTGGGCGCGCTTATTGAGCCTGCTGATCGATGCCGGCGAAACTGGCCTCTGTTACGACGGCAAGACCTTCTTTGCCACCGATCATGTTTCCGGCGACAGTGGCCCGCAATCCAACGCGCTGTCGATCAACATCGTGACGCCCGCCGCGCCGACCGCCAGCGAGTTGCAAGACAGCATCCTGGAGGCGACCCAAGCGCTACTGGCCTACAAGGACGATGAAGGCGAGCCGATGAACGAAACCGCGCTGGAATTCATGGTGATGGTGCCGCCAAGCTATCTGAAGGCCGTCGCAACGGCGCTGGGCGCGACGGTCATCGAACAGACCGGCAATGCCATCCTGGCGCTGGGGGGGCTGGGCGGCTTCGTCTATCGCCTGGCGGTCAACGTGCGGCTGAACTGGACGACTCAGTTTGTCGTGTTTTGCACCGATGGTGTGGTCACGCCCTTGATTCGGCAAATCGAACAGGATGTGAAGATGGATGCGATGGCGGAAGGGTCTTCCGAGGAGTTCATGAACCGCCGGCACCTGTACGGCATTACCACGTTGCGGAATGTCGGCTACGGCTACTGGCAGAAAGCCTGCTTGGTCAAGCATACCTGAGCCGCCGGCATGATCGTGACCACGATGGAACCGGAAGGCGCGTTGCCGGAGTGGGTGGAGCTGCTGCCCGCCGGCCCGCGCCTCGTGGGCACCGATGGCCGGGAATGGGTCAATGACGCCCCAGAAGCGATCCTGAGCGCGTTTCAGGTCGAACCCTCCCTGGTGATCGACTGGGAACATGCCAGCGAGCTACGGGCCACTCAGGGGCTTTCAGCGCCCGCCGCCGGCTGGGTCGATCAACTGGAATCACGGGATGGGGCGATCTGGGGGCATGTCCAGCGCTGGACCGAGACCGCCGCCCGCCAGATCCTGGCTGGGGAGTACCGGCATTTGTCGCCAGTCTTCCTGTACGAGAAGAACACGGGGAGGATTCGCAAGTTAGTCAGCGCTGGCTTGACGAATCACCCGAACCTTCCCCTGGTGGCGCTGAACCGCGCCGATGGGACCCAGGTCGCGACGGGCGCGACGTTCGAGACCAGCGCCGCCCTACGGGCGGAGTTCGGGACGCTGGAACGCTATCGTGCCTATCAGGCCGCCCACCACGCCGGACAGGCCCGCGTGTACCCACCAGAGGGTAGCCGATGACGTTGAAATTCCCGCCGGATTACCCAGAAACCTTTCGGGAATTTGTGACCTTGATGGTGCCGCGGCTAACCCAGGTCCTATCGGACGAAGTCCAGGCGAGTGAGGTAGCGTTCGCCTTGGTCGAGGACTTGAGAAAGGCGTTCATAGGGTGCCTGCTCTACTTCCCGAGAGGGACACATAAAGATGCAGCCGAACGAAAAGCGGCGATCCTTCGGGATTTCAACGGCCATAATTACAAAGAGTTGTCCGTGAAGTACAACCTGTCCAACCAATACATCTACCAAATCATCAGCGCCAAGAAAAAAGGCGCTTGACGGGATCCACGCCCAGGATTGCGCACCTTCCCCCATCACCAAGGCCGCACGCAAAGCGTGACGGTCACGCCGCCGGCTCATCGCTGGTTTTCCGCGCGCGGTTACGTTGGTACCCGTACTTCTCGTAAACCCAATCGCCTGGCACGGCCCAGTAAGTACCGATGCGAACAGCGCCATGGATCTTACCGGCCGCTACCAACTGGCTCACCCGCTGACGGCTGATTCCGTTTCTCCTAGCCGCCTCACTGATCGGTATTAGATTCATGTTTGCACCCTGTAAATTTGTGGTCTACGATTAGACAACATGCAAACATAGTAACAGATTCGCCCGGCTGGTCGTGTACGAG